>CANQZT010000028.1 GCA_947628335.1 uncultured Clostridia bacterium
CTCCTCTTGTTGGACTCGAACCAACGACCTATCGGTTAACAGCCGAGCGCTCTACCAACTGAGCTAAAGAGGAATATTTCATTTAAAGTATATCCATATAATATCACTCATATTCTTTTTTGTAAATACTTTTTTAAAATTTTTCTATAAAATATATTTTTTATCAAAATTCTTTATTTCAATCAAAGGAAGGTTGCTAATCTTCCTTTGCTATGCTCTTGGGTGAGCATTTTTATATATATTTTTTATACTTTCGTCTTGAAACTGCATATATACTTGTGTAGACGATATATCTGAATGACCTAACATCGTTTGAATAGCTTTCAAATCTGCTCCATTTTGTAGAAGGTGCGTTGCAAATGAATGTCTTAATACATGTGGTGTTATATCTTTTGTTATATTAGCTTGTTCTTTATAATATTTTACAATTTTCCAAAATCCTTGACGAGTTAATCTTTTTCCATTCGTATTTACAAACAATGATGTAACATTTTCATCTTTTATTAAAATTGGTCTTGAATGTTCAATGTAATCAGCTAATGCTTTTAGTGATAAAGAACCCAATGGAATTTTTCTCTTTTTTGATTTTGATTTACAAACTACTACTCCCTCTTTTAGGTTAATATCATCAATATTTAAAGCAATAATTTCGGAAACTCTCATTCCTGTAGCATATGCAAATTCAAGCATTGCTTTATCACGAATTCCTTTTAAATCAACATTTTTAGGTTGTTCTAGTAATAATTCAATTTCTTCAGCAGATAAAACTGTTGGTGCTTTCTTTTCTACTTTTGGGGATTGAATTTGTTCTGTAGGATTTCTTTTTATTTTTTTATTACGTAATAAGAATTGATAAAAAGATCTAATAGATGCTATATTTCTTGAAATTGTTGATGTTTTCTTTCCTATTTCTTGTAAATGAGAAAAATATTTTTTCATATCATCTTCAGTTATTTTTAAATAATTTATTCTATTTTCATTAACATATGCTTCAAATTGTACTATGTCTCTTCTATATGATTGCAAAGTATTTTCTGATAATTTTTTGTCTTCTTTTATAAATTCTAAAAAGCTATTAATTTGTTTTTCCATTCCTATCTTCCCCTACCTTATTCTTTTCTATAATTTACATAAACAATTATGTTATATCAAATTAATTGTAAATTGTAAATACATTTTGAGTAATTTTTTTATTTTTTAATTTACAAATATTGCGAACATATCTGCACAAGCGTTGTTGAAATATATACTTCTACAAATGCTGATATTTCAAGTATCAAAAGCATAATAAGGCAAAAAACCGTATGTCTTGAAACTTCTAATTTAATATTTTCTTTTCTTTTATCTTTTACAATAGACTTGTATAACTTCATACCACTAACTGCTAACGATAATATGCATGGAATAATTAATATATTTTGTAATAAAATTGATGTCATTGTAAATAAAATACCGACTTCCGTGTTCCTAATGTTGCTACACTTGATGATATTGTATACCCTAAACAAAATCCCTTATATGCAATAATTCCATATACAATAGGAATTCCAATAATAGTTGAACCAACAAACCATAATATTAGTGTCAATATAAAATTACTAATGCATGCATCTTTTAATAACTCTGTTTTATCTATTTGTACGTTATTTTTTAAATTATTAACAAACTCTTGGATATAAGATGATATTTCTTCCATTTGTACTCCGTGTTGCATTATTAATAAAAATTACTCCAAAAATTATTCCTATTAGGAATATAATTATTACAATTGCGTACTCCTTTAAATTATTTTTTATATAAGATAATAATATAGTACCTATTTTATCATTTTCTCTTTTTCCTATGTTTCTCACTTTATTACCTCCTTTAGTACTTTCTCTTATACATAATGTCTATGTAATAAAATGAGTTTTAGAACTATATTTTTATTTTACCGTATACTCCACCACCTCCCTCTTTTATTCCTAATTTTCCTTCTCTTGCCAAAACAATATTATTTGCATTTTTCTCACCCACAACTTGTTCTAGATCATCTTTTGACAATTTATGTAATATGTTCATTTCTGTGCCAAAACAACTTAAAAGCTTATCAATTGTTTTTTGACCTAATCCTGGTATGAATGTAAGTGGAACTTGATAAATATATTGAGGTCTATTCTTTGGACTCATACTTTCTTTTTTATCTTTTATTATCTCTATTCTATCAAAAACTCCCATAGTAATATTTCTAGAATCACAATCTGGACAAACACTCACTGGTGCATCACCAGGAACATTTTTCTCACACACTTCGCAATAAGTCCTATGATATTTTCCAAGCTTTGGATCAAGCCCATAATTACATATAATTTTTCTTCCTTCTTCATTTTTTAATGCCTTTACAATTTCTTTAAAACTAATATCTTCTACTAAAATCTTATTATATTCCCTTGCAATTTTAGGTAGAGAATGTGCATCTGAATTTGTTAGAAATGTTCTTGTCTCAAGTTCTGAAATTTGATCTGCTAAAAATGTATCTGCACTTAGCCCTAATTCTATGGCAATAATTTTATCAAATTTTTCCTTAAATATTTTTTCTAATCTATCTGTGCAATTCCCATAAAAACTTTTATGTGGTGTAAATGCATGGGCTGGTATTAAAATACCATTATACCTCTGAACAATATCTACTAAATCATATGCTGAAATGTCTGCTCTTTGTGAACTTAGAGTAATATTGCTAATATGATTACTCATCTGTTTTGAAAAAGCTTTTATATCTTTTAAACTTGGAAAAAAGCAGATATTATGTGCACTGCCTGTTTTCCCATTATCATTTACTTCCGATGTTTCAATTTCACTCCCTAGTAAAATACACACTTTATCTTTATAGATAATACCTCCATCCGGTATTTCATATGCTTCACCTTTTTTTAAAAATTCTTCTATATCTTCTATTACATAAGGTGATGCACAATCAATAACACCTACAACTTGAATGCCTTTTCTTTCTACACATTCTTTTGCAATATTTTCAAAATTAAGACTTTTTGCTGCCGTAATTTTTATTGGCTTATTTGATTTGCTTCTTCCTATATGAACATGTAAATCTGCAAATATTTCATACATATATATACATTCCTTTCTTTTTAGTAACCTACAACAAATAGAGGATTATATAATCCTCTATTTAGTATTATCTATCTAATTCATCTTCAGTATCAGCTAATACATACTCTATTGGTTCATCACTCTTTTTTATCTCTGTGGGATTTTCTCCTCTATCTTTTGCAAGTTGTATTTGGGCAATTTTAATTCCTTCACTAATTTCATCTAATTTTAACTTATTGAATTTTTCTTGCTCATCCGTTATTTTATTCGAAAATCCTTCTTCTTTCATGTGTTTTTGATAATACCCTTCTTCTGGTCTCCATCCCATGTTAATACCACCTCCGTATTATACAGTTATTCCTTCTGTATTACAAACAAATTCTTTAAATTTATCGATATAAATATTATCTTTTCCCTTCATATTTCTAAATTCTAGTAAAACTAGTGCTTCATCAACAGGAAATCCTCGTCTTTCTGGTCTATTTAAAAGCATTCCACAAAAATTATCTGCTAATTCTAATATATCACTTTCATTTTCTCTTGGTGTACTCCCACTATATCTATTTACTTCTTCACATACTTTGCAAAATTTTTTGTCAAATCCTAAAGTAGCAAGATATTCAGCTCCGTCTTTTGCATATGATTTTATTTTAGACAAATCCCTCATATCCGTTGGCTTCTTACAAGAACATAAAAGGGATGCAGTTAATACTAAATTTCTATCAACATCAATATTCATATCATCTATAAACATTCTTGCTAGTTCAGTTTTAAAAATAACTGAATTATCAAAAAAAATATTGGTTCTTTTTTTTAAATAATATACAATTTCCATTTTCTTTATATAGTCATTTTCTGACAATATATAATCTGCAAATGTTTCCATACAATCCCCCTACTCGTTCTTATTCATTTGTAACTGTATCTTTTTCATTATATGCTAAATAATTACATAATTCAAGTATGTTTAAAAAATGTAATATAATTGTAATATACTATATTAAGCCTAATTCTTCTAATGTCTTTATTTTCTCCTCTAGCTTTTTTATATTTTCTTCGTTATAAATAACATAATCCGACTTTTCTTCAATATATTTATTGTTTTTTTGTATATTTAATCGCTTTTTAGCAATTTGCTTACTTATTTTATCTCTCTTACATATTCTTTCTATCTTATCATTTTCTTTTGCACTTACACCTATTACTACGTCACAAACTTTGTCAAGACCTGATTCGAATAACAATGGTGCATCTATAACAATTAATTTTGATTCTTTTAATTTAGCAATATTATCCTTTATTTCATTTACAACATAAAAAAAAGTAAATTCATTTAATTTATTTCTTTTCTCTTCATTTTCATAAATTATATCTGCAAGTTCTCTTCTTTTTAAATCACCATTTGTATCTACAATACCATCTCCAAAATAATTTACAATTGCCTGCATATATTTAGTTCCTTTTTTAGATAATTTTTTAGCAATTTCATCAGCATCTATAATTTCTGCATTATATTTTGACTTTAAAATTTTACAAATAGTTGTTTTTCCCGACCCCGAACTTCCAGTAATCCCTATTATTTTCATTCTGGTCACCTAATCCTTATACAATTATTTAAATTTATCAATTGCTCCTCTTGCCATTTCATCGCATCTATTATTAAATTTATTATCTGCATGACCTTTTACTTTAATAAATTCTATATTATGTATTTGAGTTAATGAATATAACTCTTCCCATAATTCTTTATTTTTTACAGGTTCTTTGCTTGAATTTTTCCACCCATTTTTCTTCCAACCATAAATCCACTTTTGATTAAATGCATTTACTACATAAGCACTATCACTATAAACCTTAACATTACACTTAAATTTTAGTTGTTTTAATGCCTCTATTACAGCAGTTAACTCCATGCAATTATTAGTAGTATTACTTAACCCACCAGATATTTCTTTTACATGATTCTTATACATTAATATACTTCCCCAACCTCCTGGACCTGGATTACCCGAACATGCTCCATCTGTATATATTATAATTTCTTCCATCTTTCCTCCAAAAAATTTTTTATATTTTTTATATATTATTTGAAAATTATCATATTTTATGATATTATATCAATAAATTGCATTTTTTTGCAATACAGGAGGTAAATTTTATGAATAAAGTACTTGGTGTCGTTGCTGAATATAATCCTTTTCACAACGGTCATTTGTATCATATTAACGAATCAAAAAAAGCAATAAACGCAAATTATACACTTGCTATTATGAGTGGCAACTTCGTACAACGTGGCGATACTTCTTTAATAGATAAATGGTCTAAAGCTGAAATGGCTATTCAAAATGGTATAGATTTAGTAATTGAATTACCTCTTTTATATAGTATTTCAAGTGCTGAAAATTTTGCTGATGGTAGTATAAAAATATTAAATTCATTAAACATTGTAGATTATTTATCTTTTGGAAGTGAACTTTGTGATGTTAATATTTTAAATGAATTTGCTACTGTTTTATACCAAGAACCAAAAGAATTTATTTCTGTATTAAATCACGAACTTAGTAAAGGTTTTTCTTACCCAAAAGCTCGTGAAAATGCACTTTTAATGTATTTAAACGATATTAGAAAATATGCAAATATTCTATCAAGTCCTAATAATATACTTGCAATTGAATATTTAAAAGCTCTAAAAAAATATAAAAGTACAATTACCCCTATTAGTATTAATAGAAATAAAGTTGATTATAATAGCACCGAAATTGTTGATGGATATGCAAGTGCAACAGCTATTCGAAAAATTGCAATGACTAATGATGTATGGAGTTTAAGACGTGCAATGCCAAAATCTTCTTTTGATATTATGTATGAATGTTTACGTGCTGGAAAAACTGTTCCAAGTATTTCTAAATTTGAACGTGAGATTATATATAACTTAAGACGAATGACTATTAATGAAATAGCTGACTTGCCTGATGTTTCAGAAGGTTTAGAATATTCTATAAAAAATGCTGCAAGTTCGTGCAATACAATAGACGAATTGCTCAATATGGTAAAAAGTAAAAGATATACCCTAACAAGATTAAAACGAATTTTACTTTACTGTTTACTTGGTATAACCAAAAAGGATATGCAAACGTCAAAAAAAGTAACTCCATATATTCGTGTGCTTGGATTTAATGAACGAGGAAAAGATCTTTTAACTGGTATTCATCATTCTAATCCAAAACTAGATATTATTACATCTGTTAAACAATATGTAGATAATTCAAATAATAAACTTTTAAAAAGTATGCTAGAAAAAGATATTTTTGCAACAGATATTTATACTCTTGGATATGATTATGACTCTGTTAGTCATTTAGATTACACCCATCCACTTATTACAGCATAAAAATAAAGTTGATATAAATCAACTTTATTTTTATGCTGTTTCGCTATTCTTTTGTACTACCTTTTTCTTTTTTATATTTTTTTTTGGTACTTTTTCTTCATTTATAATTAACTTTGGTGCACTTCCGTTTTGCACAGTTTCCTTAGTTACTATACACTTTTCTATTTTTGGATTAGATGGTATTTCAAACATAATATCTCTCATAATATCCTCTATAATAGAACGCAATCCTCTTGCTCCTGTATTTCTTTCAATTGCTTTATCCACAATTAAATTTAATGCTTCTCTTTCAAATTCTAACTCTACATCATCTAATTCAAGCAATTTTTTATATTGCTTTACCAAAGCATTTTTTGGCTCTGTTACTATTTGAATTAAAGCTTCTCTATCTAATTCATTTAATGTTGCAATAATTGGAAGTCTACCAACAAATTCTGGTATTAGCCCAAATTTCAACAAATCTTGTGGTAATAATTCACTATAAATAGCTGATTTATCTATTTCTTTTTTACTTTCAATTTTTGCACCAAAACCAATTACTTTCTTTCCTATTCTTTCATCTATTATTTTATCTAATCCCTCAAATGCACCACCACAAATAAATAAAATGTTAGATGTATTTATTTGTAAAAATTCTTGGTGAGGATGTTTTCTTCCTCCTTGTGGTGGAACAGATGCAACAGTTCCTTCTACAATTTTTAATAATGCTTGTTGTACACCTTCCCCACTAACATCTCTTGTAATAGATGGATTTTCAGATTTTCTGGTTATTTTATCTATTTCATCAATATATATAATTCCTTTTTCTGCAAGCTCTATATCATAATCAGCTGCTTGAATCAATTTTAAAAGTATATTTTCAACATCTTCACCAACATATCCTGCTTCTGTTAATGTAGTTGCATCTGCAATCGCAAACGGTACTTTCAATATTCTTGCAAGTGTTTGTGCAAGTAATGTTTTTCCACACCCTGTTGGACCTAATAATAAAACATTACTTTTTTGAATTTCTACATCATTTATTTCATCTTCGCTATTTATTCTTTTATAATGATTATATACTGCAACTGCAAGAGTTTTTTTGGCTTCTTCTTGACCAATTACATATTGGTCTAATGTGTTTTTAATTTCTTCTGGTTTTGGAAGCGTACTTACTTCTTCAACAGTATATCCTGTTTCTTCTTCATCTATATAATCCTCATCAATTATATTTTTGCACAATGAAATACATTCATCACAAATATATACACCAGGACCTGCAACAATTCTTTTTACACTATCTTGTGTTTTACCACAAAAAGAACATTTTATATTTTTTTCATTTTGATTTTTTGGCATTTTCTTAGCATATGTTAGTTTTTACTAACATATTCCTCCTTTTATACTATATTTAAAATTATAAATTACATTCTTTTTTCCATAATTCCATCAATTAGACCATATTTTAGTGCCTCTTCTGCTGTCATATAATTATCTCTTTCTGTATCTTTTTCAATTGTTTCTAGACTTTGACCTGTTCTATCACTTAATAATTTATTTAATTTTTCTCTTGTTTTTACCATGTGATCTGCATGTATTTTAATTTCTGTTGCTTGACCTGATATTCCATTTCCACCAATTAGTGGTTGATGTATTAATATTTCAGCATTTGGTGTTGCAAATCTTTTTCCCTTTTCTCCAGATGCAAGTAATACTGCTCCCATACTTGCTGCCATTCCTATACAAATTGTTGAAACAGGACATTTGATGTAATTCATTGTATCTACTATTCCCATTCCATCTGTAATAGAACCTCCTGGTGAATTAATGTATAAACTTATTTCTTTATCTGGATCTTCTGACTCTAAAAATAGTAATTGTGCTATTACCAAGCTTGCCGTTGTTGGATTTACATCTTCTCCTAAAAATATAATTCTGTCTTTTAAAAGCCTTGAAAAAATATCATATGACCTTTCTCCTTTATTGGTTTGTTCAATAACATATGGAACTAAACTATTTTGTAACATATTCATTCCTCCCTAACAATATAATTTTCTTTTATTTTAATAAAAAGTCAGAGGCATCCTTGCTTATTCCTATTTATTTCATACCTCCGACTTTTGCTATTATTTTATTTTTGCATTTTCTACAATAAATTCTATTGCTCTTTCACTTTTTAATGACTCTTCTATGTATTTTACAAATTCTTCATTTTCTTTTAATTGTTCAGCTTTTTGTCCATACATTTTAGCCATTTCCTCTATTTTTTCATCTACCTTTTTAGCATCTGCTTCAATTTTTTCAGCTTTTATAATTGCTTCGATTACTAATCTATTTTTTACAGATGTTTTAGCTTGTTCTTCATATTCTTTTCTAAATTCTTCGTTTGTTTTTCCAATAATTTTTAGATAATTTTCTAATTTCATTCCTTGGTATGAAAGTCTTTGTTCTATTTCTTTAGTCATATTATCAATTTCTGTTTCTATCATTCCAGATGGAATATCTAAATCAACATTATCACATACTGCTTTAATTGCTGCATCTTCTGTTTCGTATTTTTCTTTATTTTTATTTTCTTCTTCTAATTTTTCTTTAATACTAGCTTTTAATTCTTTTAATGTATCAAATTCACTAACATCCTTTGCAAACTCATCATCTAAAGCTGGCATTTCTTTTTTCTTAATCTCATGTAGTTTTACTTTAAATATTGCATCTTTTCCTTTTAGTTCTTCTGAAAAATAATCCTCTGGGAACTTTACTTTTACTTCTTTTTCTTCATCTATTTTCATACCAATAATTTGATCTTCAAATCCTGGTATAAATGTATTGCTTCCTATTGTTAATTCATAATTATCTGCTTTTCCACCTTCAAATGCAACATCATCAATAAATCCTTCAAAGTCTATTACTGTAATATCATCTTTTTTTACAGCTCTATCTTCTACAGATATTAATCTTGCATTTTTTTCTTGCATATGGCCTAGTTCATGTTTAATATCTGCATCAGATACATTATACTCAACTTTTTTTAATTCTATACCTTTATATTTTCCTAGTTTTACTTCTGGCTTTGTTTGAACAACAGCTGTAAAAATCAAGTCTTGTCCTTTTCCAATTTGTTTAACATCAATATCAGGATGACTAACTGCTTCTATATTATTCTCTTTTAATTCTCTTTCATATACTTCTGGAACAACTTCATTAAATGCATCTTCATAAAATATTTCATCTCCATAGTATCTTTCAACAATATTCATTGGTGCTTTTCCTTTTCTAAATCCAGGAATATTAAAATATTTTGCACTTTTTAAATATACTTTTTTGATTGCTTCATCAAATTTTTCCGATTCGATTGTAAATTCTAATTTTAATTCGTTTTTGTTTTCTGTTTTTTCAATTTTGATACTCATTTAATTCACCTTTCTCTTTTTTCAAATTAGCTTTTATATTATATCACGTTTTTTTAATATTGCAAGTCTTTTCCATAAACTAAATTTCAAATTCATTAATAATTTTCGTACTAAAACATTTCATAATTTAAATATAATTATAAATTTATACATACTGTTCTACATTTATAACTAATCTTCCTTTTCTTGTATTTCTTTCTATATTAGATATTTTAAATCTTCCTTTTCCTCGTATTGTTATAATATCATTTTCCTGTAATATTTTAGAATTTTTTATAACATTCTCAAAATTGACAAAAACCCTTCCAGAACTTATAATTTCTTCTGCTTTTGACCTTGAGGTAGTAACTAGTTCTGCTACAACATTATCCACTCTTAGTGAAGTAAGAATAATTTGTATTGTATTAGTTTTTATATCTATACTATGTAATTCTTCTATTGATTTTATATTTATTTCTGATTTACTAAATCTTGTCAAATTTTCTATATTAGTTTTTACATATTCAATGATATCATTTAAAATTACAATATGAGCCCCTTCTTCAAATGTAACGATATCTCCTATTTTTTCTCTTTTTATCCCTAATTTCATTAATCCTCCTAGATAATCTCTATGTGTATATTCTCCCTTCAGATTATTAGGCAATAAAATTTCTATAACCTGCATAATTTTGTCATAATTTTTTTCTATCATTTGAATAGTAAATTTTTTAGGATAAAATATTAATACTGTTCTTTCAGTTTCTTCGCTTCCTCCAAAAAACATATAGTTTTCATACTTTATTCGAGCTAGTAACTTTTGAAGTAAATTTTTTTGATATATATCTAAAAAATCTGTATTAGTTATCTTATTTCTTATTTTTGCTAATTCCATTTTGTCAAAAACTTTAGCTACTAATAACCTATCTTCTTCTTTTTTATAAAGATTTAATATCTCTTGTTTATTCATAATTATCCCCATATTTATAATTTTATACTAAGATATATTAGCACAAAAAAAATTGCTATGCAATATATCTCTGCAAAGCAATAATTTTACAATTTAAATTTCTGAATTTTCTCTTAAATCTTCTTCAATATTTAATAATCTATTATACTTAGCCACTCTATCGGTTCTGCAAGGTGCACCTGTTTTTATTTGACCTACATTGGTTGCTACTGCAATATCTGCAATTGTTGTATCCTCCGTTTCTCCCGAACGATGTGAAACAATTGCTGTATATCCATTTTTTATTGCAAGTTCAATTGCATCTAACGTTTCTGTCAAGGTTCCAATTTGATTTGGTTTAATTAAAATACTATTTGCCACTCCCTCTTTTATTCCTCTGTTTAATCTGCTTTTATTTGTAACAAATAAATCATCCCCTACTAATTGTACTTTATCTTTTAGCAAATCAGTAAGTTTTTTCCAAGAATTCCAATCATCTTCTGCAAGCCCATCTTCTATTGATATAATCGGATAATCCTGTGTAAGTTTAACAATATAGTCTACCATTTCATCATTAGACTTAAAAATATCTGTCTTCCAAAAATAATAACCTTCTTTTCCTATTTTTTTAGCTTCTTCATACATTTCAGTACTTGCCATATCTAGTGCTAATGCAACATCCTGACCTGGTTTATATCCTGCTTTTTTTATAGCCTCAATTATTACTTCTATTGCTTCTATTTCATCGCTCAAATTAGGTGCAAATCCACCTTCGTCTCCTACAGCAACTGAATAACCTTTTTGTTTTAACACTTTTTTTAAATTATGATAAACTTCTACTCCTATTTGAACTCCTTCTCTAAATGTAGTTGCTCCTACAGGAATAATCATAAATTCTTGAATATTTATATTATTATCAGAATGTTTTCCTCCATTTAAAATATTCATCATAGGACGAGGCAACACTTTGCTATTTACTCCTCCAAGGTAATTATATAATTCCATATCTAATGAATTGGCTGCAGCTTTCGCAACTGCAAGTGATACTCCCAATGTTGCATTTGCACCTAATCTTGATTTATTCGGTGTATCATCCAGCAATATTAAAGTTCTATCAATTCCTATTTGATTATACACATTCATTCCTTCTATTTTTTTTGCAATTTTATTATTCACATTTTCAACAGCTTGTAAAACTCCTTTTCCTAAATATCTTTTATCATCTCTATCACGTAACTCAACTGCTTCAAAACTCCCTGTAGATGCTCCCGATGGTACCATAGCTACACCTGAAAATCCCCCCTCTGTAACAACCTCTACTTGAACAGTAGGATTTCCTCTAGAATCTAATACTTCCATAGCTTTAATATTTTGTATACCTAAATAACTTTTCAAACTAATACCTCCATTATTTTATATTTTCTTTAATAGTATGTGGTATTTTAATGAACTTTATTCCATTTTCACTCAATATAAAAATTTTCAATTTTTTTCTATTGACAACAATATATAAATATGCTAATATATACATTGTTAATAAATGCGGATGTGGCGGAACTGGTAGACGCGCTGGTCTTAGGAACCAGTGCCAACGGCGTGGGGGTTCGAG
>CANQZT010000029.1 GCA_947628335.1 uncultured Clostridia bacterium
CCATTTGCATTAAAGAAACTATTCCTTCTTGCATTCTTGCTCCACCAGAAACGCAAAATATAATTAATGGTAACTTCTTATCTATTGCTTGTTCAATAGCATATGTGATCTTTTCTCCAACAACAGCCCCCATGCTTCCCATTAAAAAACCACTATCCATTATACAAATAACAACATCTTCACCATAAATTTTAGCAGTCCCACAAGCAACAGCCTCTTCTAATCCTGTTTTTTCTTTTAAAGATATTAGTTTTTTTGGATAATCTTCTAAGTTTAAAGGATTACTTGGTTTTATATTTATATTAAATCGTTTGTATGTACCTTCATCAACAATTAACTCTAATCTTTTATTAATATGCATTCTAAAATAATGGCCACAATTTGGGCAAATACTTAAATTTGCTTTTACAGTATCTTTATACAATATTTCTTTACAATTATCACATTTTACCCATTTTCCAACAGGAATATCTATAGGATTAGGTCTGTTTTTTTCTGGTATTTCTCTTTTTTTTATTTTATCAACAATCATTTTTCTCACCACTTCTTATAAATTGAAATTCGTACTAATAAATGAAGTATCGAACTTTCCACGTATAAAATCTGCACTTGTTATAATTTCAAATAAAAAATCTCTATTCGTATCAATTCCTTCTATAACTAATTCCTCTAATGCTCTTCTCATTTTAGCTATCGCTTCATTTCTGCTAGAACCTAGAACTATAATTTTCATAATCATAGAATCATAACTTGCAGGAATTGTATATCCTTCATAAATTGCAGTATCAATTCTTATTCCATTTCCACCTGGTAAATGCAGACCTGTAATTTTTCCAGGACTTGGTCTAAAATGTTTGCTAGGATTTTCTGCATTAATTCTACATTCAATTGCATGACCATTCAACACTATATCTTTTTGTTTTAATTTCAATTTTTCTCCTGCTGCAATCTTTATCTGTTCTTTAACTAAATCTAAACCTGTTCGCATTTCTGTAATTGGATGCTCAACCTGTATTCTTGTGTTCATTTCCATAAAGTAAAATTTTTGATTTTTATCTACTAAAAATTCAACTGTTCCTAAACTAGAATATTTCGCAACTTTTGCTACTTTGATTGCTGCCTCCCCCATTTTATTTCTAAGATTGTCATCTATCGCAGTTGAAGGAGTTTCTTCTATTATTTTCTGATTTTTTCTTTGAATAGAACAATCTCTTTCACCTAATTGAATAACATTGCCATAATTATCTGCTAAAATTTGTATTTCTACATGTCTTGGCTTTTCAATATACTTTTCTATATAAATTTCATCATCATTAAAAGAATTTTTAGATTCTTCCTTAACAATGTTATAATTAGCCTCTAGTTCATTTTCTGAATATACAATACGAATGCCCTTTCCTCCACCTCCAGCTGCAGCTTTTAAAATAACAGGATAACCTATACTTTTGCAAACAGAAATAGCATCTTTTATTCCCTTTATACTACCATCTGAACCAGGAATAGTATGTATACCTGCTAATTTCATAAGTTCTTTTGCATTAGATTTATTGCCTAATAATTCAATAACACTTGAATTTGGCCCAATAAATGTAATATTGGATTCTTCACATATTTTAGCAAATTGGGCATTCTCTGATAAAAAACCAAATCCTGGATGAATACTATCTGCACCTGTAATTCGTGCCGCTTCTATTATGTTTCTTATGCTCAAATAACTTTTTCTTGGATCTGCAGGGCCAATACATATTGCTTCATCAGCAAGCTTTGCATGTAAAGCTTCTCTATCGACTTCTGAATAAACAGCAACAGTTTTTATATTCATTTCCTTACACGCTCTTATTATTCGTACTGCAATCTCCCCTCTATTAGCTATCAATATTTTATTCATGTTCTTTCCCTTCTTCTTAAAATGTATAAATATTATACTACTGCAAATGTTAGTTCACCTTTTGCTGCTACTTTTCCATCCACAGTAGCAATTGCTTCACCAACACCAATAGGACCTTTCCTCTTTATAATTCGTACTTCTAATTTTAATGTATCACCAGGTACTACCATTTTCTTAAATTTTAATTTATCAATTCCTCCAAATAGTGCATTTTTTCCTTTATTTTCTTCCATACTTAAAATAGCTACTGCACCAGTTTGAGCTAAACTTTCTGTTATCAAAACACCTGGCATAACCGGATTGTTAGGAAAATGTCCTTTAAAATACCACTCCTCAGAATTTACATACTTATATGCAGTCGCACATTCACCTGGAATATAATTTTCTACCTCATCAATCATTAAAAATGGCTCTCTTTGTGGTATTATTTCTTTAATTTCTTCTTTGTTTAACATATCAAACTCCTCTTCTTTTTTATTTTAAGCAATTTCAAATAATGGTTGACCATATTCTACTGATTCACCATCTTTTACAAAAACTTCTACAATTTCACCATCATATTCAGATTCAATTTCGTTCATTAATTTCATTGCTTCAATGATACATAAAATATCACCTTTTTTTACTTTTTTTCCTACATCAACATATTGTTCTGACGTAGGTGTTGGTTTTGCATAAAACGTTCCAACCATAGGAGAATATATAATAGATTTACTCTCGGTTATATTTGCTTTTTCTTCTGTTTCATCTTTTCTTTCATTTATAGATTTGTATTCATTTACTTCTACATTTGACACAAGCTGTTTTGCTGTTTCTTTTGTCATTTTTATTTTACTACCATCAGGAAGCTCTATTTCAAGTGACGTTAATTTTGAAGCATCCATATCAGATATTAGTTGTCTTATACTTTCATAGTCCATGTATATCATCCTTTCTTTACTCATATTTTTTGAAAATTAGTGTAGCATTATGTCCTCCAAATCCTAATGAATTTGACATAGCAATTTTAATATCTGCTTTTCTTGGCTCATTTGGAACAACATCTATATCACACTCTTCATCTTTTACTTTATAATTTATAGTTGGTGGTACTAAACCATTTTCAATCGATTTTGCACAGATTATTGCTTCAACTGCTCCTGCAGCTCCTAAAAGATGACCTGTATTTCCTTTAGTAGAACTTACCATAACCTTTGTTTTTTCTCCAAACACTTTCTTAATAGCTAGTGTCTCGCATGAATCATTTAACTTTGTAGATGTTCCATGTGCATTAATATAATCAACCTGTTCTGGTGTTATTTTTGCATCATTTATAGCTCGTTTAAATGCTCTTATTGCTCCATCAGCATCAGGAGCAGGTGATGTAATATGGTACGCATCTGTAGTCGATCCATATCCAACAATTTCAGCATATATTTTTGCCCCTCTTCTCTTGGCATGCTCTAATTCTTCTAAAACAACAATTCCTGCACCCTCTCCCATAACAAATCCACTTCTTTCTTTATCGAATGGAATGCTTGCTCTATTTTTATCTTGAGCATTCGATAATGCTTTCATGTTTTCGAAACCTGCTATTCCTGCTTCGCAAATAGCAGCTTCTGTTCCACCTGCTAAAATAACATCTTCATATCCATGTAAAATATTTCTATAAGCTTCTCCAATAGCATGAGTTGATGATGCACATGCTGTGACTATGGAAATAGATTCTCCTTTTAATCCTAATTCAATTGCTACTGTACCTGAAGGCATATTAGCAATTGACATTGGCAAAAACATAGGAGAAACTCTATTATGTCCCTTTGTCCAAAGTATTTTACATTGTTCTTGAATTGTGTTTAACCCTCCAATACCAGAACTTATAAAAATTCCAATATTATTAAAATCTGTATTTTCAGGAGTAATTCCACTATCATTTAATGCTTCTCTTGAAGCAATTATCGCAAACTGAGATGAACGATCTAACCTTTTTATTTCTTTTGGTTCAAAATAGTCATGAGGATCATACCCTTTTACCTCACCTGCTAAACTTGTTTTATATGTACTTGTATCAAAAAAAGTTATTTTATCAATTCCACATTTTTTATTCTCAATAGATTTCCAAACATCTTCAATGTTATTTCCAATTGGAGTGATTGCTCCTAAACCTGTAATTACTACTCTTTTTTCCATCTTTATTTCATCCTTTCTTACATTAACATTCCACCATCAACATGAATTACCTGTCCGAGTTATATAGCTACTATCATCTGATGCTAAAAATTTAACTAAATTTGCAACATCTTCTGGCATTCCCATTCTTTTTAAAGGAATATTACTATTGATAGATTCTTTTATTTCGTCTTTTAAAATATTGGTCATATCTGTTTGTATAAATCCTGGAGCAACAGCATTTACCAAAATATTTCTTGATGCAACCTCTTTTGCCAAACTTTTTGTAAATCCAATAATACCAGCTTTCGATGCTGCATAATTTGTTTGTCCAGCATTTCCTGACACTCCCACAACTGAAGAAATATTAATAATCCTTCCGGCATCTAGCTTTCATCATATATGGAATAACATTCTTGGTAACATTAAATGTTCCAAAAAGATTTACATTTATAACACTTTCGAAATCCTCATTTTTCATCCTCATAAGTAAATTGTCCTTTGTAATTCCAGCGTTATTAACTAATACATCAATCTTGCCAAATTTTTCAATAACCTCTTTTACAAATCTTTCGCAGTCTTCAAAATTTGATACATCCCCCATAATTTCTAAACATTGACTATTTGCTTTTTCTATTTCTTCTTTTGTGTTAATTAAATCCTCATTTTCTTTTCTGTAATTAAGTGCTATATCATACCCTTCTTTTGCAAGTGTTATTGCAATTTGCTTTCCTATTCCTCTTGTACCACCTGTAATTAAAGCAACTTTTTTCATTTTATTTCACATCCTTTATAAAATTAATTGTTTCTTCTAATGTACTAATATTAGAAGTATTGAAAATATTTTTTTCTTTTTCAGTTTCAGTTCTCTTTACAAATCCTGATAGTGTTTTTCCTGGTCCAATTTCTATGAAAGTATCTATATCATTTTCAATCATAGTTTCTATCTGTTTTGAAAAATATACTGGATTTATCATATGAGATGCTAAAATTTCATTTATTTTGTCATTTTTTTCATACAACATACCATCAATATTTTTTACAACTGGCACTTGTATTGACGAAAATGAAACTAAATCCAAATCCTTTTTTAATGCATTTGATGCTTCTTTTAACATTTTAGTATGAAATGGGCCTGCTGTTTTTAATTCTCTTACTTTTTTTGCGCCAATTTCTTTTGCAATATTGGAAGCTTCTATAACAGCATCTTTTTCACCTGAAATAACGACTTGACCTTTACAGTTAAAATTAACAGGTACAACAAATCCGTTCTTGACTTTGTTACATATTTCTACTACTTTTTCATCACTTAAACCAAGAATTGCTGACATAAGCCAATCACCATTTGGTACCAACTCCTCCATGTACTCTCCACGTTTTTTTACTAACTTCACTCCATCTTCAAAAGAAATCGCTTTGCTATATATTAGTGCTGTATATTCTCCTAAACTTAATCCAGCAGTCATGTTAGCCAAAATGCCATTTTCTTTTAATATTTCTACAATAGCTAGACTCATTGTTAATATTACAAGTTGAGAATATCTAGTTCTATTTAATGTTTCTTCTGGTCCTTCAAAAGAAATTTTAGCAATATCAATTCCAGTTATTTTGTACACATCATCATATATTTTCCTTACACTTGAATATGCATCATACATTTCCTTTCCCATTCCTACAACTTGCGAACCTTGTCCTGCAAATAAAAAACCTATTTTCATTATTACACCTCACCTAATCTATTTAAAATTCTTCTTTCAAATTGATTGCAAAATTCTTCTATAAATTTCAATACATCAACATCTATGTTAAACTCCTTTTTTATTGAAGTAGCTATTCCTTCTAGTTCCTTATAAAATACAATTTGCGAAGTATTTATTCCTATTCCTATTACTAAATCAGTTATCTTTTCTTTTTGAATTCTACTTTCTGTTAAAATACCACCTATTTTTTTGCTATTAAAAACAATATCATTTGGTGATTTTATATTTAAACTGATATTGTATAATTTAAAAAATACATCAATAATTGTTTCTGCAATTTCAACAGTAACTCCGTCCATTCTTTTTATATTATGATTTAATTTTATGTATAACGAAAATGCTATATTATTTTCATCTGTATACCATTTTCTACCCTGTGTTCCATATGCCTCTGTTTGTAAATTGGCTATAACTATAGTTCCTGTTGGAACGTCCTTTTCTATTAATCTCCATATTTCTTTTTGAGTTGAATCTATTAGATTATAGAAGATGCAATTTCTACCTAAAAATTTTGTTTTAACATTCAATTTCATCCATATTTGCCTGCCTTTTTATTTTGTTAGTAGTTGTTTTAATTAATGGCTTTTCTGTAACTATCAGCCCTTTAATTGCTTTATACGTAGGTAATGTTTTGTTTATTTCTTTTACCTTATCAGAAAGAACTTTTAAAATTTCCTCTTCACTATCACTTACTTTATACACGTCCATTACTACATCTTTATCATATACAATCTTTACTTTTATGCGAATATCATCCTTGTCCTCTGAATGGGGTATCCCAAATATAAATGATTCTTTTACACCTTCTATCCTATTAATTAAATGTTCCATTTCCTCTGGAAAAATATTTTTTCCATTTTTTAAAACAATAACATTCTTTTTTCTTCCACAAATATATATATATCCTTCTTCATCAATTCTAGCAAGGTCACCAGTGTATAGCCATGAATCCCTAATTGTTTCTCCGTGTTGCTTCTTCATTTTCTAAATATTCAAGCATTATATTTTCTCCTTGAACTATCAGTTCACCAACTCCATTTTCATCTACATCAATAACTTTTGCTTTAACGCTTGGAGTTGCTTTTCCAACAGACCCCAACTTATAACATTCTTTTGTCCCAATAGAAACAATTGGAGACGTTTCAGTTAACCCATACGCTTGAACTAAATTAAATCCTAAATTACGATATTTTTCTTCTATTGTTCTATCTAAAGGAGCGGCTCCACTGATAAATAATCTAATATTTCCTCCCACAATATCATGAATTTCTTTAAATACTTCTTTTTTCTCATCCATACTTGCATTTTTATACTTTTCTTCTTTATTACAAATTGATTCTAAACTTCCATTTTTTTTCAATTTCTTTTGTACAGTCCTAAAAATTTGTTCAAAAACTGCTGGAACACATGCCATAACAGAAATATGATATTCATTTAAATTTTCAACAATATGTCGCAATCCATCACAAAATATTATTTGTGCTCCTTTATAAAATGCAAATAAAAATCCTACTGTACATTCAAAAGCATGATGAATTGGTAAAACTGATAAAAATATGTCTTTAGAACTTATGTCTAATACATTAGATAAATCTATCAAATTGGTACAAATATTTCTATGAGATAATGCAACTACTTTAGATGATGATGTAGTTCCAGATGTAAATAACATTACATTCATTTCATCAGGAACAATTGTTGCATCTATAAATGATTTATTACCATCACTTATTAATTTTTTTCCTGTTTTTATTAATTCTTTTTGTGAATAAATTCCGTTTGTATGTTCTTCTAAATCCATTGAAATTAAATGTCTTAATTTCCCAACTCCACTATAAACAATCTTTTTTAGTGCTTCTTCATATTGAGAAGAATAAAAAATTGCTTCAACTTTTGAACGTTCAATTAAAGTCTTTAATTCATTTTCTGGTAATGCTTTATCAAGTGGTACTACAATCCCTGTTCCACAAACAACAGATAAATATGCTATCTCCCACTCATATCTATTTTCTCCTATAACTGCAATTCTTTTTCCTTTTAATCCTATATCTATTAGCGCTGTACCCAAAGCGTCTATCATATTATTAATTTGTAAATATGTAAAAGTTTCATATTCATTGTTCTTATTTTTTATTTTATATGCAATTTCGTCTGCATACATATTTCTTGTTATCTTTAACATATCTTTTAAATCTTTTATTCTAACATCTTCATACAATTTATTTTCCATTTTTATCCTCACTTGTAATTTTTTTCTTATACAATATATCACAAAATTAAAAAAAAAGCACTAGACTGACAAGTCAGTTTAATGCCTCTTTAGATTATGTTCTTTTCAAATTCACAAAAAAATAGGCTGAATTTGTTCCTTGTCAAGTGCTAGTTCTATTGTCTTTTCAATATATTCTGGATCAAATACTAACGAACGTGGCTTCGTAATTGGATTATCTTGTCTTAGAGGAACAAAAAAATAATTATTTCTATTTAATAATGTACCTATGTTTGATGCATTACCACTTAATGCATCATTTGTAGATACAGCAATTACTAAAGCATTATTATTTCTTAAATGAGATTTTGCGGCCATCGTTACTGGAGTATCTGTAATACCATTTACTAATTTCGCAATAGTATTTCCAGTACACGGAGCAATAATCATTACATCGGTCATTTTTTTGGGTCCGAATTGGTTCTGCTTCAGGTATTGTATGAATTATTTTTTTCTTAGTAATATCCTCAATTTCTTCTATAAAATCTTTTGCTTTTCCAAATTTTGTATCTAGCTTATAAGCATTAAACGACATAATTGGAACAACATCAGCACCTGATTCTATTAGTTGTTTCATTTTTGGAATAGTCGCATTAAAAGTACAAAAAGAACCTGTTATTGCAAATCCCACTTTTTTACCTTCTAATTTCAAAATATATAGCCTCCTTTCTTTTGTTTCTTACTATATATTATGAAATTATGTTGATTTTGCTACCTTGTCATTATATGTTATACCAATTAATACTAACATTATAAATTTTTAATCAAAAAATATTTTTTATAATTCGTTATTTTCTACATCATTAATAGGAACATAAATTCGTCTTCCTTTTTCATTATTATATTTTAAAAATATAGTTCCAATTTCAACATTTCCTGTACTATATTGTATAATTTTATAACCTAAACCTAAATACATTTTTGTTCCACCATCTTTATACGTTGCATAATTTATACAAAATATCGGATTTTTTTTATTTTTTACTCTATTAATATCAAAAGTGAAAAATATACACGCTATTATTATAATACCTAAAAATGAAAGCAATACTTTTAAAGCTCTCCTACTTTTCATCATTACCTCCTAATTTATATATATTAACAAATTATTAATTAACTTTCTTTTCACTTAGACTTATTCTTTTTTATGAATTTATATTGGCTATCTTTCAATAATTTTTTTCTATATATCTTAAAATTTTCTCTAATATCTTATCTTTATTGTCTATAATTTTAATTTTTAAATTCCCCCTATATTCTTTCTTATGATTTTTCTTATATTTATCAGCTTCTGATCTCGTAATAAAAATCAAATCCAAATTTTTTTCTTCTTTTCCATTTATCGAATCTATTTCTTCAACTATCTTAAAAAGTTCTCCATTTGAAATTTTAGATAGATCTTCTTTTCTTATATTTTGTTCTTTAAAGTCGGCTGAAATCTCTTCAAATAATTTAATCATATCTTCTTTTTCTTTTATTTTTTCATCTAGTTCTATCAATTTTTTTATTCGACCCATCAATTCTTGTAGCTCATTTAAAACTTCATTACTGATCTGGTTATCTTTTAAAGAAATAAAATATTCTAGTTCTTTTACTAATGAATTATATTCTTTGTTTTCTTTTATTTCTTTTATTAATTCTTTTGCTTCTCTTATTGTTATTTCTTTAAAAATCATATTTAATATTTTCCTCCTTGCTTACATTCCTAAAACACTATCTATTCTTTAATTGCTATCATCAAATCATTTGAACCAACTGTATATTTAATATTATTATATATATATTCATCACCAGCAAAATAAGTTTTATATCCCATATTCTCAAATTTGTTCTTAGAAATTTCTAATACAAACCTTGTTTCTTCTTCTGTTAAATTAAACTTTACTCTAATTTCATAAAATGTAATCCTAACAAAATTTTCACTATTTTCTACTTTAAAATCTAAGTAATCCACAAGTTCTTGCATAGTCATTCTTATCACCTCTTTTTACACTTTTCTTTCTTCTATATCCTGACTAAATCTTAATAAATATATTTGGTCCATTTATTATTATTCTTATTTATCTTCCCTACCTTTTTAGATTAGTGTTAATATTTATACTAATATTTATATCATAAAAAGAAATAAAAGAAAAGAATATATTACGTTTCAAAGAATATTTTTTTTAATTTAGTAAATACTACATATTGGAAAAACGATAAATCGTTACCAAGAATGGAGGAATTTTTATGGAAAATCAAAATTTAAATACTTTAGATGAAATTAATAAAGGTGCTACTATGGGAATGGATGCCATTTCATTTGTTTCTGAAAAGGCCAGTGATGCTGACTTTAAGGAAGTTTTAGATGTTGAATATAATAAGTACAAAGACATTTCTAGACGAGTAAACAACTTATATGCTAATTATAGTGATAAAGAGCCTCATGAAACCAATGCAATGAATAAAATGATGACATGGTATGGAATTCAAATGAAAACAATGACAGATGATACTACTTCTAAACTTTCAGAACTATTAATGCAAGGTACCAATATGGGAATTATCGAAGGCAGACGTTTAATAAATCAAAATAATGATATTGATCATGATGTGAAAAACATTTTAAATGATTTTGTTGTTATGCAAGAAGATAGTGTGGAGACTTTAAAAAAATACCTATAATTTTACGTAAACGTTCATTTTTTACTGTACTTTTTTTTAAAATCATGCTAAAATATATATATATTTTTGTATTTTAGGAGGAGAAAGTATTGAAAGAAAATGAAACAATTTTAATTCTTGACTTTTTTGGTCAATATAATCAATTAATAGCAAGACGTGTTAGAGAATGTAATGTATATTCAGAAATTGTACCATATGATATTTCTATAGAAAAAATAAAAGAAAAAAATCCAAAAGGAATTATTTTCACAGGTGGCCCTTCTAGTGTTTACGTTGATGATGCAAAAATGTGTGATCCGAAAATTTTCGATTTAGGAATTCCTATTTTAGGAATTTGCTATGGAATGCAACTAATGACACACGTTATGGGTGGAACAGTTACAAGAGCTGATAAGCGTGAATATGGTGTGTTACCTGTCGAAATTGATAATTCCTCTTTGTTATTTTCAGACTTTGGAAACACAAATAATTGTTTAATGAGTCACACTGACTTTGTATCTAAAGTTCCAGCAGATTTTAAGATAATCGGTAAAACTACAACATGTCCTATTGCAGCTATGGAAAATGTAGAAAAAAAATTTTATGCAATTCAATTTCATCCAGAAGTAAATAATACAGTCAACGGAACAAATATTATTAAAAACTTCTTATATAATATATGTGGTTGCACAGGCAGTTGGAAAATGTCATCTTTTGTTGAACAATCCGTTGCAAGTTTAAAAGAAAAAATTGGAGATAAGAAAGCATTATGTGCATTATCTGGTGGAGTTGATTCATCAGTTGCTGCTGTACTTCTACACAAAGCAATCGGAAAAAATTTAACATGTATTTTTGTTGATCATGGGCTTCTTCGTAAAAATGAAGGTGATGAAGTTGAAGATATCTTTAGAAATCAATTTGATATTAACTTAATACGAGTTAATGCAAAAGATAGATTTTTAGAAAAGCTTGCTGGAGTTACAGAACCAGAACAAAAAAGAAAAATTATAGGTGAAGAATTTATTCGCGTTTTTGAAGAAGAAGCTAAAAAAATTGGAACAGTTGATTATCTTGTTCAAGGTACTATTTATCCTGATGTAATAGAAAGTGGCTTAGGAAAAGGATCTACTATAAAAAGTCATCATAATGTTGGAGGGCTTCCTGATTATGTTGATTTCAAAGAAATTGTTGAACCTCTTAGAGATTTATTTAAGGACGAAGTTAGAAAAACAGGTTTAGAACTTGGCATTCCTGAAAATTTAGTTTTTAGACAACCATTTCCAGGTCCTGGTCTTGCAATTAGGATTATTGGAGACATAACAGACGAAAAGTTAGAAATATTAAAAGATGCAGATAGCATTTTTCGTGAAGAAATAAAATATGCAGGTTTAGATAAAGAAATTAATCAATATTTTGCTGTATTAACAAATTTACGTAGTGTTGGTGTTATGGGTGATGATAGAACTTATGATTATACCATTGCATTACGTGCTGTATCTACCTCAGATTTTATGACAGCAACTTGGTCAAAAATTCCTTATGAAATATTAGAAAAAGTTTCTGCAAGAATTGTAAATGAAGTAAATCATGTAAATAGAATTGTTTATGATATAACTGGAAAACCACCGGCAACAATCGAATGGGAATAACCGAAAAAATACACCCTTTAC
>CANQZT010000030.1 GCA_947628335.1 uncultured Clostridia bacterium
CTTTTGGCAAAATCTATATTTTGTTCTACTTTTTCAGGAAGTTCTTCTTCTACATAATTTAATTGTTTTAATTTTTTGTTTATTTCTCTTATTTGTTTTTTTAATTCTTTTGCTTTAATACTATTGTTTAATACCAAATTATATAATTCTTCTGAGTATTCCCCAACATATTTTGTTAAAACTACTCCTTCTTCTCTATAATGTACATATATATATTTGTTTGAATCTTTTTCTCTTATTTCAACTGAACCATAAGCAAGTAATTGTAATTCATGTTCAAGTAATTGTTTATTTTGAAGAAGACTCATAATTTCCATTTTTTCTTCCATATATCCTCCCTTAAAATTTGAAACATTTTTGTAATTTTTTATTGATTTTTTCATGCTTATATTATACCATAAAATCAGAAAAATGTGAAACTTTTTTAATGATTTTTATTAATTTTGTTTCACATTTTTCTTTTATTACGAATTTTTAAGAGTAGCAATATTTTTTCTAATGTTACCATCTAAATTTTTCGTTCATTTCTATATTTCATAATTATCATAAATATAATTATCAAAATACCAATTGTAATAAATATAGAAAAAACTACATTCCCTATTCCTATTTTTTGTTCATTTTCTTGTTCTTCTTCCTCTTGCATTGCATCTTGCAATTGTGCATTTAATTGTGCTATTTCATTTTGTTCTTCTTCTTCAGTTTTTCTGTACACATTTATTATATAATCATTTGTTGTTATACCATCCTTTGCCATTACAGTAATTGTAATTACATTTTCTCCAAATTGCAACTCATCAGTTTTTTGGATATTAACAGTCGCTCCCTCTACCTTCGGTATAGCCAAAATATTTAAATTACTTACATCACTTTTTACTTCAGCTGTATACTCATAAATGTTTTCGTTAAATTCTGGATTTATTACTACATTCTCAATTGCCAAATTCTCTAAATTAGCATTCGCTAAACTTGGATTGTCTGTTTTGGTTACATTTACCGTATAAATCTTTGTTGTTTTATTATCTTGTGCTGTAACTTTTATCGTGATTTTATTTAGACCTGTATTTAAATTAGTATTTCCGTGAAACTGTAACTTTAGCTTTACTATCTTCTGGTATTGCATCAACTTTAATATTACTTACTGTATCTGAAACAACAATACTATAATTTGTCGTTTTTTTGTTAAAATTAGGACTTAACCCTTCTACATCTAAATGTAACTCCTTTAAATTAGCATTTGTACTTATAGTATTTGTTCCTGTATTTGTTTGTTGCTGTTGTGTCCCTGTATTACCTTGATTACTATTTACTCCGACTTATAGTTCCTCCTTGATTTGCTTGCCCACCTTGACTCAACTGCCCTCCCTGGTTTGAATTTCCATTGTTTTGTGTACTATTTCCATTATTTGAATTATTAGGAGTAGGCGTTGGAGTAGGTATTACTTTTTCTTGTATATTTACACTTGTTCCAGAAAAAGATGGATTTATATTTTTTTCATCCGAAGAATAAAAATCTCCACTTATAGAAAAACTTGCTTTTCCTACTTGTTTTGCTCTAAATTTAAATGTTACTATAGTTCCGGCATTCTTTGGATTATCACCACCTGTCGGATCTGTCCATGTGTATATTGCTCTTCCATTTGAAAAACTACTATTACTCGGCCCTGAAACATAATCCACTTTACTTGTATCTACACTTAGTCTTGCAGTTAATGTTGCAACACTTGCTCCAGATAAATTTACATTTACACTAAATTCATCTCCTACATTCACATTAGATTTACTTACCGATAAAGTAACATTTCCTGTTGCATTTACCTTAGTTGTAACTACTAATACCAAAAAGAAAAATGCTGTGCATAAATATATTTTTAATTTATTCATTTACTTTACCTCCTATTTTTACTGTTCTATTAATTTTGTTTCCAAAATATGTTTTTGTAATTTTAAAACATCTAATGACGATGGCATTTCTCCATTTTTAGAAATATTTCCGACTTTTTAAGAAAATTCCCTTTATCAGTTTAGTTTCTAATATATGTTTTTGTATCACTAATACATCCAGAGAATTTATTAGCCCATCTCCATTTACATCTCCATAAATAATAAATACATACGTATATATCTCATTTTCTCCTTCATCTTTTAAAACTAGCCTTGAACCTGTTCCTATTATATCGGTATCTTCTAAAATTTTATTATCATAACTATAAAATTCCATTGTTAAATTAGTTTTAATCAAACTTTTTATTTCTTCTACTGTAGAATGATTTACATCTATATTACTAATTTCATCATTTTCTACTCTCAAACATTGATCAATTTCTAAAACAACATCTGTCGAGAGTTCTTTTACTATAACCTCGCATTCTGCTTGAACATTTTCATCTTCATTTGTAACAACTATCTGTGTATTACCTACTGAATTTGCTGTAACCATCCCTTCTTCATTAACACTTGCAATATCTTCATTATTAGACTTCCATTTAAGAGTTTTATTGGTTGCATCTTCTGGTAAAATATTAGCAACAAGTTTGGTAGAATTACCTTTTAAAAGTTGTACTTCTTCCTTAGATAAACTTATACTTGTAACTGGCGAATATACCATAATTTCAATTGAATCTGAAACACTTTCATCAGCTGTTTTAGCAGTAATAGTTGCATTACCTGCACTAATCGCTACAATTTCTCCACTATTAACCGATACAACATCATCTCTACTAGAACTCCAAACAATATCTCCTTTTGCACCTTCTGGCTCAGTCTCTATCTTTATTTGATTTACACTTCCTTTAGCAATAACTGGATTATCTATACTTAATTTTATATTCGTAATTTTAGGTTCTTGAACTTCACTTAAGTAGCTTTGAAATACATACCCTACAAGACCATTATCAAGTTCAATTTTATCCCATCTTTCTCCCGATTGTTTTCCTTTTTTTATTCTTGTAAAAATATTATCTTTATTAACTGTTGTTAGTATTTCATAAGAAGTACCTGGTCCACTTCTTACATTCAAATTTCCAGTTGTGTTAGGTCTTACCTTTTTATTATCTATGTCATAATCAGACTCCAATATATTGGGGCTTTCTGTTGCATATTTAGGCATATTCTCATAAACTGGAATTACAAATCCAATTGAAGATGATAACATATTGTTTGAAGAATATGCTTTATATATTCCACTAGATTCACTATATGGTGCTAAACAATTTGTCATATACTGATGCCAAAATAAATTTCCTGTTCTATCATTATTTACATCAAATTTTTGTAAATACAATGTATTTTGACCTAAAGAAATATAACTACTTCCTATAAATACTGCTCCACCTTTTATTGCTCTTTGGGGATCTGTCCATGGAATAAATAAATTCGATTTTACTGTATCTGTTGCACCTTTTCCATCTTTTGCAAACTGTAATCCATTTTTTATCGCACCTAATGGTTCAGCAGAACTAGTTGCACCAATGTTATAAAAATTATATAATCCTTCGTATCCTGCAACAGTTCCACTAATTGAATTATGTGTTATAAATGGACCAACTTCCTGTTTTATTCTTGAAGCTAGATGATATGGGCTTACTCCTGAATATATACCAGCATTCCATATTAAATTTGAATATTTATCATTCATACTAATACTCTGACCTGTCGACGTTCTATACGTTACTTGTCTATTATAAAACTCGGTACCATATAATATTTTTTCTACCCCTTCTAAACTGTTTGTATTTGCATCATATGATAATTTTTCAAATTGAAATACTCTAACTTCATTCAAAAAATTTCGTGGATCCATTGTATATTCTACAGCCTTTTTTGAAGCATTTACCCACCCCGAATCAATTTCTACATTATAAACGCCACTGTCTGTACATTTCCAATAATCTGAATAAGATAGTGGAACTAAATTTTTATCGTTTCTATATTCTTGCTGAACACAATAATTAAAATCAAATCCCGTATATAAAGCAGTAAATTCCCAATTGGGATGCTTTTGTTTTAATTCATATAAATATGGTTTATAACTATCTGGGAAATTTTCAATTCCTTGTTTTTTTTCAGATGCCTTTGATTTTGTTGAAAGAATTATTAATATAAAGCAAAAAAATACTATATATCTAAAAAATGTTCTCTTTTTCATAACATTCTCCTTTATATATAGTATTTTCTATGTTTTCTATTTTATTCAAAAGTTTAATCATAAACTTCTATTGCTTTTACAATCACCCTTTTTATTGCGCCTGTTGTGCATGTAATCAAAGTAACTTCTCTTTCTGAATTTGTATTTTGATTTAAACAACTTAAATCCTTAGGACTTATTTTATAAACATCATAAACCTCATATTTTACGCCCCTATCATATGTATCTGTTAAAATTATTTCATCACCCTTCTCTAATTTTTTTATACCTCCAAACATTTTACCATTTTTGTAATTGTGACCTGCAATACAAAAATTTCCTATTTTATTAATTTCTGGGCCATATAATTTTGTAACTGATGCTTTCAGAGATTTTGTATTTGTTTCTGATAATATATAGCTACTTAAATTTATTTTTGGTATATCAATTTTTCCAATTACAGTATACCCTTTAAACTCTCTTGGCATATTTTTATATTCTTCTAATTTTTCTTCTACTTTATTTATTTGAACATTATTCTCTACTGTTATCTGATTATTTATAGTATTACTTTCCTTATATACTATAGTATTTTCATTTACTTGCTCTATTTTCTTTACATCATTGTTCATTTGTTCAAAGCTTTTCGTTTCTATTATCTGTTTTAATCCTATTATAATAAAAATTAACTGTATAATTATTATCATACAAAATAGGAGAATAGTTTTAGATATTTTGAAACATAGAAAATTCGCTTTCATAAATACCTTCTTTTTATTATGCTTTCATTCTTTTTTTGTTAAAGTATATTCCTATTATACTAATAAATAATGTAATAGCAATAATGTACATTGCATATTCAACTACACCTCTACCAGTTTTGGGTAATTGACCTATTGTATTATTTATATCATTATTTAATGTTGTATTATCTGATATTGCATTATCTATAACATTTTCCTCAGGGAGTATTACTTCCTCCTCATATACTTGTATAGTTATATCTTGTGTTACAATAACAGTATCACCACTACTTGCATCTACTAAACTTAAAGTCATTTTGTAAGTTCCTTCTTTTGGAAATGACACTTGTATTGGAGTTACATTATTTGTCTCTGAATTAATTTGAAATCCTGCATCTGGAAAATTTTTATACAATACATTATATTGCGTTCCTTTACTGTCTCTTGCTAAAATAGTTGGATTTGCGGGACCATCTACTGTTATTTTTATTTTGGCATTTGTATATGGTGTACTATCTTTTCCTCCTTTTAAAATAATATTAATATCCTTTCGTACTCCTTTGGTAAATGTTCCTGTATAGTCAACGCTAAGTGTATAGGTATCTGCTGCATATACGGGCATTACCATAAAAAACATTAGTATAAACATCATAATAATTGAAAATACTTTTTTCATTTAATACTCTCCTTTTAATTTTTGTTTATACTAATATATATTTGTTTTTTTATATTTTATTCCTATATCTATTCAATATCTACTTTTATAATTTTATTCTGTATATTTTCATACTGCAATTGATTTGCAACTATTTGTATAAAATTACATTCTTTATCAGTTAGGTTATATTCACATTTTCCTATATAACTTTCATCATTATTTAATTCACATTTTTGTAAATATTCTTTTAAAAAAGTCGCTACTTTTACACCTGTGTTAATAATTTCTACCTCACTGCCTAGTTCTTCTCGTATAAGTTTTGTAAATAATGGGTAATGAGTACACCCTAAAATTATTTTATCAATTTTTTCTTTTTTAAATGGTTTCATGTATTCTTTAATAGCCTCTTTTGCAACAAGATTTTCTGTCCATCCGTGTTCTGCCATTGGTGCAAGTAAAGGACACGCTTTACTAATAACTTCTACCCCATGAATTTCTTCTTTTATTTTTTCTTCCCATTTGTTACTTCTAATAGTACCTTCTGTTGCTATTATTCCTATCCTTTTATTTATTAATGTATTAAGATTTTTCTTAATATCTAATACGGTTGGCATAATAATTCCAATTATTGGTATTTTATATGTTTTTTTCAATTCTTCTAATGCTTGACTAGTAGCTGTTCCACATGCTATTATAATCAACTTCACATTCTTTTTTATTAAGAAATCAACACACTTTTTAGATAATTTCACAATAGTTTCTTCGGATTTATCACCATAAGGAAAGTTTTTTGTATCTCCTAAATAAATTAAATCTTCATTTGGTAAACATTTTCTAATTTCTGCTAAAACAGTCATTCCACCTACACCAGAATCAAACACTCCAATTGGTCTTTTATCCATTTTATCTCTCACTTTCTATTTTTTATTTTCTTATAATTACCTTCTAAGTTCTGCTTTTAATTCTTTTTCTAAATTTAAAATAATTTTTTCAAGCAATGTGTTAATTTCTTCATCTGTTAATGTTCTATCCTTAGCTGAAAAGTTTAATGAATATGCCATACTTTTTTTGTCGTTTTTAATATTTCCTCCTGTATATATATCAAACACTTTTATATCTGTTAATAAAGAACCTCCTGCTTTCTTTATTTGCTTTTCAATTATTTCATTTGGTAAAGTTTTATCTACTATTATTGCTAAATCTTTTTTTACTGATGGATATTTTGAAATTTCTTTATATTTCATTTTACCGGTCTTTTTTGCAAGTAGTTTATCTAAACTAATTTCAAATGCAAAAACATCATCTTTTACTTTTTGTGGATGTATTTTTCCCATATTTCCTATTATTTCACCATTTAAATTAATATCTGCTGTTTGACCTGTATGAAATTCTTGTGGTATATTTTTAGGAATTACAAAACTATATCTTCCTCCATATCCTAAATAATCAAGTAATTCTTCTATTATTCCTTTTACTATATAAAAATCTACTTTTTTCTTATTCTCTATTCCATAATAGTATTCACCTGAAAGCAATCCTGCAATTTTTCTTTCCTCTTCGTAATTATCACCAGTTTTATAAAATCCTTTTCCTATTTCAAATATTGATATATCTTTTACATCTCTTGCAACATTATACTCATAAATTTTGAAAAGTGATGGTATAATACTTACTCTTAAAGTATTTCTCTCTTCTGTTAATGGTTCTAGTAATTTTATAGCCTCTTTTGTATCATCCTTTATAAATTGTTTTGCTTCTTTATCATTTACTAATATATATGATAAAGTTTCATTTAATCCTAAACCTATCATTTTATTTCTAATTTCTCTGGTTGTTCGATCATAACTTCCTTTTTTTAATGGCATGATTGGAAGTTTTCCTACAATGTTATTTACTCCATAAATACGACCTACTTCTTCAATTAAATCCTCTGGAATTGATATATCTATTCGTCTTGTTGGAACTGATACAGTTATAATCTCTCCTTTTATTTCATACGAAAATCCTAGTTTTCTAAAAGCATCTAATATACTTTCGTTTGGAACTTCAAATCCCAAAATATCATTAATTTTTTTAACTGTAATATCTATTTTTTTGTCTTCTTTATTTGTTTTATCAAAAACAGCCATTCCTCCAACAATTTCTGCATCTGCATATTTTTCTAGTAAATGACATGCTCTTTTAATTGCAAGATATGTTCTATTAGGATCTAAGCCTTTTTCAAAACGACTACTTGCTTCACTTCTTACAATCTTTTTTGATGTGTAACGTACTTTAACTGAATCAAAAATAGCTGCCTCTATAATAATATTTTTTGTCGTTTCCTCTATTTCTGTATCTAATCCACCCATTACACCAGCAAGACCAATTGCTTTTGTTCCATCAGAAATTACAATGTCATCTTCTGAAAGTTCTCTTTCAATTCCATCTAATGTTGTTAGTTTTTCATTAGCTTTTGCCATTCTGACTTCTAACATTTCCTTTAAAGAATCTGCATCATAAAAATGAAGTGGTTGACCTGTTTCTAACATAACATAATTACTAATATCTACAACATTGTTAATTGGTCTTATTCCTGATGCCATTAATCTATTCTTAATAAAAACTGGACTTTCTTTAATCGTTACATTTTTTACCTTTTTAGATAAAAATATACTACAATTATCAGTTGCAACATTTAATTTAAATGTATCATTTATATTTTCACTATTTTCTTTATATGTTACATCAATATCTTTTACTTTCTTATCATAAATTGCACCTATTTCATATGCCATCCCTAAAATACTTAATAAATCTCCACGATTTGCTGTTAATTCAAAATCTATCACTTCATCATCTAATTGCAACAATTTTATTGGATCTTCTCCTACTTTAGCATTTTGTGGTAATTCATGTATACCATTTTTATCAGCATCTGTTAAAAATTTACTTTCAATTCCTAACTCTTGCATAGAACAAAGCATACCATTGGATTCTTCTCCTCTTATCATTCCCTTTTTTATTATAATGCCTCCTGGAAGCTCTGCACCTACTTGTGCAACTATAACTTTTAATCCTTTTCTTACATTTGGTGCTCCACAAACTATATTTAAAATTTCACTACCAATATCTACTTTGCATAAATGCAGATGATCTGAATCAGGATGCATTTTACACTCTTTTACTTCCCCTACAATTAATCTTGTTGCTGGAATCATTTTCGTAACAGAATCATACTCATTTCCCACATTTGTCATATCTTCTGCAAGTCTTTTTATATCTACATCTATATCTACATAGTCCTTAACAAAATTTGAACTTAGTTTCATATTTAATCATCCTTTCTATCAAATTGATTTAAGAATCTTACATCATTTGCGTAAAGCAAACGAATATCTGTAATTCCATATTTAAACATAGCTAAACGGTCAAGTCCTGTTCCAAACGCAAATCCACTATATTTTTCTGGATCATATCCATTCATCTTAAGTACATTTGGATGTACCATACCAGAACCTAAAATTTCAATCCAGCCAGTTTGCTTACATAAATTACATCCCTTTCCACCACATTTAAAACAGCTAACATCAACTTCATAAGATGGTTCTGTAAAAGGAAAATAACTTGGTCTAAAACGCAATCTTGAATCCTGGCCTAACATATGCTTAACGAATACTTCTAGTGTTCCTTTTAAATGCGCAAGACTAATTCCTTCATCTATAACTAATCCTTCAATTTGACCAAATTGATGAGAATGTGTTGCATCATCATCCCTTCTATACGTTTTTCCTGGACATACTACACGAATTGGTGTTTTTTCTTTATTTGCCATCATCGTTCTTGCTTGAACAGAAGATGTTTGTGTTCTTAATAAATATTCTGTTGTAATATAGAATGTATCTTGCATATCTCTTGCAGGATGACCTTTAGGAAGATTTAATCTTTCAAAACAATATTCGTCTGTTTCTAATTCTGGTCCATCTACTACATCATATCCCATAGACACAAATAAATCTTCTAGTTCTTCAATAATTCGGTTTACAGGGTGTTTACTTCCTCTTTTTATCTTTGTAGAAGGAAGTGTTATATCTATTTTTTCACTTTCTAATTTTTCATTTAAAGCTATTTGTTTTATCTCTTGTTCTTTAGTTTTAATTAGTTCTTCCAACTCATCTCTTAATTTGTTTACTAATCCACCAATAATAGGTCTTTCCTCTGGAGATAATTCTCCCATTTTTCTTAATAGAGTAGTTAATTCTCCTTTTTTGCCTAAATATTTTACTCTTACTTCATCTAAAGTTTGTATATTACTTACTTTTGTAATCTCATCTTTAGCTAAGTTTTCAATTTGCTCAATTTGTGCTTTCATCCATATCTTCCTTTCTATTTTCTATTATATAAAAAAAGAATTCATTTACTACCTAAATAGGACGAAATGAATCCGTGTTACCACCTAACTTTATTAATTAACTAATTAACCTCATTATAGTTATAACGTAACTACCGTCTAATCCTACTTTTTTCAAATTAGAACTAAAAAAGTGAAATTTCAGTTAACTTTTTGGATTTAGGATTTCAGCTACACCTAAATTCTCTGTGACCAAAAATAACATAACTTACTTTGCTTTTTTATAAGCTTTACCATATTTGTATAGTATATTATCATATTTTAACAAAATATTCAATACCTTTTTTATTTTATTTTCTCCTATCAATTTACAAATTTCCCCAAATAATATAAAATACATATGAATATTTATTTTATATGTAAAGGATTGATGTTTTTGTATACTTTTATTTCTAATTCTGAAAATGAAACAAAAAAAATTGCAAGCATTCTTGCTTCTTTACTACACACTGGAGATATTGTTGTTTTGTCTGGTGATTTAGGAATGCGGAAAAACTAAATTTACAGAAGGTTTTTTATCATACTTTGGTCTTGATAATGAAATATCTAGCCCTACTTTTACTATTGTTAATGAGTACTCTAAAAACGATATAAATATCTATCATTTTGATGTTTACCGTCTTGGCTCTTCTGATGAATTTTATGCAATTGGTGGAGAACAATATTTTGAAAATGGTATTTGCATAATTGAATGGGGAGAAATTATTAAAGATGTTCTTCCTTCTAATTATATTCAAATTTCTTTTAAAAGAAACCTTGATGAAGAAAATAAACGAATTATTACTATTGAACCTATAGGTCAAAAATATATAAATTTAATAAAAAATCTTAGTGAAAGGAAAATCATATGAAAATTTTTAGTATTAGTACTTCTTCTAATATCTGTTCAGTTGCTTTATTAGAAGACAATAATGTTATAAAAGAAATTTCAAATTGTGATGGAAATACTCATTCTACAAAACTGATGCCACAAATCGAACAACTTTTTAAAGAAACAAATTATTCTCTAAAAGATATAGATTTACTTGCTTGTGATAAAGGTCCTGGTTCATTTACTGGGATTAGAATTGGTATAGCAACAATTAAAGCATTTTGTGATGTTTATAATATTCAAACAATCGCCATTTCTTCTCTTAGAGGACTTGCTTATAATTCTAATTATAATGGATATATATGCTCATTAATTGATGCAAAAAATGATAATGCCTATTTTGGATTGTTTGATAATTCTACAAAAAAGCACGAAAAAGTACATGAATATTTAGCAGAAAATATCAATTCTATTACAAAGATATTAAATTTTTGTAATAAACCTATATTTTTTGTAGGAAATGGTAGCATAGTCTACAGTGATGTGTTAAAATCAACTCTGAAAGAAAATGCTATTTTTAGAGAAGACACATCATTTTATGAAATAAATGCTGTAAGTATTGGTAAAGCTGCTTTTGATATATATAATCGTGGAAAATATAGTGAAGAATATAACCTTTCTCCTCTATATTTAAGGAAATCGAATGCTGAAAGAGATTTAGAGGAGAAATTAAATGGAAATCATAATTGAAAAAATGTTGCCTTCTCATTTATTAGAAATTAAAGATATTTTAACATCTGATTTTGATGACTTTTGGACATATTCTATTTTTAAAACAGAATTAGAAAATGAAAATTCGTCATATTTTATAGCAAAATTTAAAAATGAAATTGTAGGATTTGCTGGTATCTGGAAAGCTATTGATGATATTCATATTACTAATATTGTAACCAAAATTTCCAAAAGGCACATGGGAATTGCAAGTAAATTGTTGGAAAAATTAATTGAAATAGCTAAGCTTGAAAATGCTTCTTCTCTTACATTAGAAGTAAATGAACATAATACAAATGCAATAAAACTTTATGAAAAATATAATTTTAAAAAACTTGGTATTCGTAAGAATTATTATGGACAAAATAACAATGCTATTATTATGACATTATATTTTTTCGAATAGCAATACATACTTTTTACATAATATTTAGTGATAAAGGAGAGAAAAACTAATGAAAAAAAATGAATTAAATTATAAACAATTAAAAGATTATTGTAATCCAAATATATTTAATTTTGATAATACATCTACTCTTACTTCCATAACTACTGGTATTGGGCAAGATCGTGGAATAAAAGCATTAGAGTTTGGTCTTAGTGTTGATGTAAAGGGATACAACCTATTTCTAGAAGGCCCTGATGGCGTTGGAAAGACAATGTATACCAAAAACTATTTAGATAAGATTTCTAAAAAGAAAAAAGTACCTTCTGACTGGTGTTATATTTATAATTTCGACAATCCTAATGAACCCATTGCACACCACTATCAGCTGGTCTTGGAAAAGAATTTAAAGATGATATGG
>CANQZT010000031.1 GCA_947628335.1 uncultured Clostridia bacterium
ACCTGTACTCACACAGGTGGGTGCCTACCTAAATACTCTTGGGTTTCTTACATAAATGTAAGCATGCACGCCATATTTAGAGATTAGCTCCCAATTCCAAAACTTGTAGGTTCTAAAATATCTTGCTTATCGTACTACGCAGGGAAATTTATTAACTTTTTTATTGTATTTATATTAACACATTCCCAATATATTTTTCAAATTTCCTTTTTTACTATTTTTATCTTTTACAATCATTTTTAACATTTTATCTTTATTTTTTAACTATATTTCTATATTATTCATACTATTTTAAATGTTGCATTATTTATATAAATCTGATAAAATATATATGTTATGAAAAAAGCAAGCAATATATTTATATATTACTTGCTTTTTCGTTATATAACAAATGATAGAATAATTATTGCAATACCTACAATAACACGATATATTGCAAATCCTTTGAAACTTCCTTTCTTTAGATACTCTAATAAAAATTTAATAACTATTATTCCTACAATAAAACTTGTTAATATTCCTATAAAAAAAGGAAAACTAAAAACAAAATCTTTAAATTTATAGATTGTTGCTGCAAATACAATTGGTGTTGATAACAGAAATGAATATTTCGCTGTAGACTCTCGATCTACTCCCATAATTCTTCCTGTAGTCATAGTTACACCTGAACGTGATACACCTGGAATAAAAGCTAAACTTTGTGATAACCCTATTAAAAACGTTTGCTTCAAACTCATATTTTCGTAATTTGTATTTGATTTCGATTTCTTATCAACAATGTATAAAATTACTCCCATTACAGCTAACGCAATTCCTATTATTAATGGCTTTTCTAATGCATCTCCTACAAAATGATCTAATAAAAAACCTATTGCTCCTCCTGGTATTGTTGCAAGAACAATATACCAAAACATTTTTCCTTCTGTTGTTTTCTCTTTCTTTACTATTTGATTATATCCACCTTTTATTAGCTTTATCCAATCTTTAAAGAAAAAAATTCCAATTGCAAGTAAAGTTCCAAAATGTAATGCTACATCAAACCCTTCAAACGAATTCACAAATTCTTGTGATTTTGTCCACCCTAATATCCATGGTATAATATTTAAATGTGCTGAACTCGAAATTGGCAAAAGCTCTGTTAATCCCTGTACTACTCCTAGTATAATAGCTTGTAATATAGTCATTTTTATTTCTCCTCTCTTGTTTCTTTATTCATTATTAATTTCTTTAAACATATTTAATAGTGTTTCTTTCATAAATTCAGCAGATGTTATAGGTGATACTTTGCCAGGAAGAGATAATGCCCAATTAAATTTAATCCCTAGTTCTTTTACAGCTTTTTGATCTACTCCACCTGGATTTGATGCTAGATCAATTATAAGTGCATCTTTTTTTACTTCCTTTAACATATTTCTATCTAATAAAACAAAAGGTATTGTATTTATAATTATATTAAATCTAGATATATTTTCTTTTAATTCTATTAAATTGATTGGTTCATATCCATATGCTTTTATCCATGCAAGATCCGTTGTTTTTCTTGCTTCACATGCTACATTTGCTCCAATTCCATCTAACATTTTTGCAAGTATCTTTCCAATTCTTCCAAATCCTAATACAAGCACATTGTTACCATGAAGATTTGTTAATGTTTCATTAATAGCAATTTGTATAGCTCCTTCTGCTGTTGATATTGCATTTAAAACTGCTAATTCTTCTCTCTTAATAATATCTAATATTGTAATATTTTTAGAATTTCCTTTTTCATATACATCTTGTTTAATAGAACCTGCTATAAATGTCTTTCCATCTAAATTATCTAACAATTCATCTAATGTTATCTTATTTTCACTAAATGGTGCACTTATATATCCTCCATTTGTAGATAATGGTAATGGTCCAATTACTATATCTGCACTCTGTATACATTCTTTTAAAGATGTACTTTTATTAGTTATTTCTGTAGACTTTTCTAATCCATATGTATTAACAATATAATTTTCTTTCTCTAACATCCCTACTAACTTTTCAATTCTTAAATCTCCACCAATAACAGCAATATTTTTTATCAATCTCATCACTTTCCTTTCATATTAATTTTATGAATAAGTTTATTTCTTATTACTTTTCTCGTTGCTCATCTTTATATATTTGCTCTTTCTCTTTTTTTAATTTTATAGTATTTTTACTTAATTTTCCAACTAAATTAATTGTCTTTTCTAAATGTTTATGTACTTTTATTTCTTTTTCACTTAGAGTAGTTTCCTTTTCTTTTTCTATCTCTTCTTCAACATTTGGAAAATTTATATACGCTTTAATAGGAAGGAAAATTGGCTCATTTTCTGCTTTTTTGTAAATTTTATAGTCTATATCAATCGCCGTATTTAAAAATTTAATAGCATTTTCTTTATCACCTTTTACCATATATATTTTAGCTAAATTGTAATATGCCTTTGGCTCCAATTCTGCATTTTGTACACTTTTTAGAAAATATTTTTCTGCTTCATCTAAATCATTATAAATTAAATTGATTTGTGCTAAATTATAATATCCATTATATAATAAAGTATTGATAGTTGCAGCTTTTTCATAACACACTTTTGCATTTTGAAAATCATTTAGCATAGTATATACCATCCCCATATTATAAAATAAGTCATAATTAGTTGGATTATATTTCAAAGCATCATTATATATATTTATTGCTTCTTTGTATCTTTCCTGCGCACAATAAATATCTCCCAAAATCATTGTTGCTTCCAACATTTCTGGTTTTTTTCTTAATAATGTTTCTAACATTCCAGCTGCTTCTTCTTTTTTTCCTAAATCATTTAATAATTGTGATATTTTATAATAAGAATCATAATCTTTTTTGTTAATATCTATTACCTGTACATATTCATCTATTGCTTTTCTCATTCCACCTTCTTTTTCGTAAATCTCTGCTAACATTTTATGACCATAATAACTCCCATGATATTTTGTAACAAGTGAAATTAAAAAACTTTTAGCTGCTTTTTGATTATTCATAAGCATTGCAAATTTTGCAAGACTTATATAAATAATTTCTGAAAAATTAATGTTTCTATGTTCTATATATATAATAATTATTGGTATAATAATTGATATTAAATAAATAAAAACTCTCACTAACATACTGATATTTATTCTAAAAATAATTTCTATAAAATTTATTGCAATTCCAAAAGCTTGCATACAAAGGATGATAATATAATTAGTATCATTCTTTCTTATCATCTTAAAAAATATAAAAATAAATAACGAAAATGCCAATATATTAAATATAATTTTCTCTATTAACACATTTTCTTTCTCCTTTCTTTTATCTGTTTAATATCACTTTTTATTCTTCTTAAGTATTAAAATATACATTTATTCTATAATAAAACAGAATACTTTTCAAGTATTCTGTCATCTTTTATCCAAATAATCCCTTTTTCTTAACTGGTGGCTGTTCATTCATAGTTTTAGCAAGTTGCATAAGTAAATCTCGTTGTTCCCTAGATAAACGTTTTGGTGTTTGTATTTCTACCGTAAAAATTAAATCCCCTTGATAATTTCTATTTACAGCTTTAAATCCTTTTCCTTTTATTCTAAATCGTGTTCCTGTACTTGTTCCTTCTGGTATTTTAAATGTTTCTGTTCCCCCTGCTACCATTGGAATTTTTAATTCTGCACCCAATGTTGCTTGTGTAAATGTAATTGGTATATCACACAATACATTATAGTCTTGTCTTGTAAAAATGTTATGCCTTTTTATATGTACTGTAATATATAAATTCCCCTTTGGACCACCTTTTAATCCAGGAGCACCTTCACCATTTACTACTAATGTTTCATTTTCATTTATTCCTGCTGGAATTTTCACTTTAATTCTTGCTGGTTTTCTTATAGTTCCTTTTCCATGACAATTTTCACAATGTTCTTTAATTACTTTTCCTTCTCCATGACATGTTGGACACGTTCTTGTCGTTTGCATTTGACCTAAAATTGTTGTCTGAACTTGCCTTATTTGACCAGTTCCTCCACACATTGTACATGTTTCTACTTTAGTTCCTGGCTTAGCTCCTGTACCTTTACATGTATCACATATATCATCTCTTGTAATATTAATTTCCTTTTCAACGCCCAAGTAAGATTCTTCAAAGGTTATCTCCATACTATATCTTAAATCAGCACCCTTTGTAGGTCCATTATTTTGTCTATTACTTCTACTATTAAATCCCCCTCCAAAGAAAGATGAGAAAATATCACCTATATCTCCCATATCAAATCCATCAAAACCTGACGTTGTATATGAATAATAACCTCCATTCTCTCCACCAAAACCTTGTGGTCCATTATGTCCAAATTGATCATACATCCTTCTTTTCTGTGGATCAGACAAATTTTCATATGCTTCATTTACCTCTTTAAATTTTGCCTCTGCTTCTTTTTTATTATCTGGATTTGCATCTGGATGATATTTTTTAGCAAGTTTCCTGTATGCTTTTTTTAATTCATCATCACTTGCATTCTTATCTACTCCTAAAACCTCATAATAATCTCTTTTTTGTTCAGCCATTTCTCGCCTCCACTTTTTATCATTATTATTTTAATTTAGGCAGACGAACCAGTCTGCCTAATGCTAGTAATTATTTATTTTCTCCATCATCTTCAACCTTATAATCTGCATCATAAACATTTCCACTAGCTCCATCTGATGAGCTTTCTGTACCTTCTGCATTTGGAGTTGTTCCTTGATTTGGGTTTGCTTGTTTATATAGTTTTTCAGACAATTCATAGAAACTTTGTGTTAATTTTTCTGTAGCTTCTTTAATTCTATCGTTATCTGTTCCTTCTAATGCTTTCTTTACGTTTTCAATTTCTGTTTCCACTTTTGCTTTTTCTTCTCCTGAAACTTTATCTCCCAAATCTTTTAATGTTTTTTCACTGTTGTATACTAAACTTTCTGCATTATTTCTAGTTTCAATTTCTTCTTTCTTCTTCTTATCTTCATTTGCATGAGCTTCTGCATCTTTTACTGCTTTTTCAATATCTTCGTCAGATAAATTCGTGCTTGCTGTAATAGATACATCTTGACTATTTCCTGTTGCCATATCTTTTGCAGATACATGAACAATACCGTTTGCATCAATATCGAATGTTACTTCAATTTGTGGTACTCCACGAGGTGCTGCTGGAATTCCTGTTAATTGGAATCTTCCTAGTGTTTTATTGTATGCAGCCATTTCACGTTCTCCTTGTAAAACATGAACTTCAACACTTGTTTGACCATCTGCTGCTGTTGAAAATATTTGTGATTTTTTCGTAGGTATTGTAGTATTTCTCTCTATTAATTTTGTAAATACTCCTCCATAAGTTTCTATTCCTAAAGATAATGGTGTTACATCTAATAGTACCAAATCTTTAACATCTCCAGATAATACTCCACCTTGAATAGCAGCTCCAATTGCAACACATTCATCTGGGTTAATTCCTTTATCAGGTTCTTTTCCTGTTACTCTTTTTACCAAATCTTGTACACAAGGTACTCTTGTAGATCCACCTACTAATAATACTTTATGAATATCACTTGCAGAAATTCCTGCATCTTTTAATGCTTGATTTACAGGACCTACTGTAGATTCTACTAAATCATGAATCAATTCTTCAAATTTAGATCTAGTTAATGTAATATCTAAGTGTTTTGGACCTGTTGAATCAGCAGTTATAAATGGAAGGTTAATATTTGTTTGTTGTACTCCTGATAATTCTATTTTTGCTTTTTCTGCCGCTTCTTTTAATCTTTGCATTGCCATTTTATCTGTTGATAAATCAACACCTTGTGATTTTTTAAATTCTGATACAAGATAATCTATAATTTTTTGATCAAAGTCGTCTCCTCCTAAATGGTTATTTCCACTTGTTGCTAAAACTTCAAATACTCCATCTCCTATATCTAGAATAGAAACATCGAAAGTTCCTCCTCCTAAGTCATATACCATTATTTTTTGATCTTGTTCTTCTTTATCCATTCCATATGCAAGTGATGCAGCTGTTGGTTCATTTATAATTCTCAATACTTCAAGACCTGCAATCTTTCCTGCATCTTTTGTTGCTTGTCTTTGTGAATCACTAAAATATGCTGGTACAGTTATAACAGCTTGTGTTACATCACTACCCAAATAATTTTCAGCATCTTGTTTTAATTTTTGTAAAATCATTGCTGATATTTCTTGTGGAGTAAATTCATCTCCTTCAATTTTAACTTTTTTGTCTGTTCCCATACTTCTTTTTATAGATATAACTGTATTATCTGGATTTGTAACTGCTTGACGTTTTGCAATTTGACCTACTAGTCTTTCTCCATTTTTTGAAAAAGCAACAACAGATGGTGTTGTCCTATTTCCTTCTGCATTTGGTATAACAACTGCTTCTCCACCTTCCATAACAGCTACACATGAATTTGTTGTTCCTAAGTCGATTCCTATAATTTTTCCCATTTTAAATTCCTCCTTAAATTTTTATTTCTATATTATTAACTTCTTTTGTACAATTTATATAAATTTAAAATTAAAAACAAATTTAATTTGCAACTACTACCATAGAGTGACGAATTACTTTATTTCCTATTTTATATCCTTTTCTAAATTCTTCTTTAATTTCTTTTTCACCTAAACTTTCATCTTGTACACTACTTACCGCTTCGTGATATTCCGGATCAAAAGTATTTCCTACTGTTTCTATTTCTTCTACTCCTAATGCCTTTAATGCTTCTACAAATTGTTTTAATACCATTTCTATCCCTTGTTTATAATTTTGATCTTCAGTTTCTACATTTACTGCTTTTTCTAGATTATCTAAAGTTGGTAACAGTGATGTTACAATATCTGCTACTAATGAATGATATAAACTGTCCCTTTCTTTAGCACTTCTTTTTTTGTAGTTATCAAATTCTGCCATTATTCTTTTATATCTGTCTGTTGTTTCTTCTAGTTCTTGCTTTATCTTATCTTTTTCTGAAACTTCCTCTTTTTTTTCTTCTTGTTCTTCTACTTTTTTATTTTCCTTCTCCACAACACGTTCCTCCTTTTTTACTATAAACCGTCTTGTTCATTCATCTTCTTACTAATATATTTCATAACAGAAATTACTTTTGAATAATCCATTCTTTTTGGACCTATAATTCCTATTGTTCCTAAGTCTTTATTTCCTACTGTATGTTTAAAAGTTACAATACTAAAGTCTTTCAATTTGTCATTGTCGTTTTCTTTTCCAATATACACATTTATATCCTTAGCCATTCCTGAGTTTAACATATCTACCATTATATCTTTAGCATCTAACACATTTACAAATTTTTTTGCAAGTTCTAAGCTTTTAAATTCTGGTAAATCAAATGCTTTATTGGCACCTTCAAGATATATATGACTTTCTTCTTCAATAATTTTATTAATTTGGTCTATAATTGGTTTAATTACTTCTACACTATAAGTAATCTCTGATAATATATACTCTTCCATTGGTTTATCAATTTTACTTAATTGTTTTCCTTTTAACTTACTATTAAACAAATTATTTAATGTTTCAACTTGGCTTAAAGTAATATCATTATCATATTTAATAATAGTTTCTTTTACAAGTCCTCCATCTGTTACAATAACTACCATAAGCATTCTTGTTCCAAGTAATACAAATTTAATCTCTTCTATTAACTGCATATCATTTTTAGGTCCGAATTGCAACTGTTGTATAGTGAGTAATTTCAGACAATGTTGATGTTGCAATTTTAGTTAATTCCTCTATTTCATTTACTTTTGTTGAAAGCTTTGATTGTATATACTTGATTTCTTCTAATGAAATATCTTGATCATTTAATAGTTCATCTACATAGAATCTATATCCCTTCTCTGAAGGAACACGCCCTGCTGATGTATGTGGTTTATCTAAATATCCTATATTTTCCAGTTCTGCAAGCTCGTTTCTAACTGTAGCACTACTATAATTTAATCCATACTTTTTTACAAGAGTTCCTGAACTTACTGGCTCTGCTGTATTAATATATTCATCAATGACGGCTTGTAAAATCTGTTTTTTTCTTTCATCTAGCATATCTTCACCTCTTTTTAGCACTTTGTGTGTCTGACTGCTAATTACTTGTATTATATTATAACCAAAATTAGCAATTGTCAACCCCAATTGCTAATTTTTTTGTAAATTTTTTGTGTTTTTATTTTGTCCCAAATATTCTATCACCTGCATCGCCTAATCCTGGTACAATATATCCGAATATCATTTAAATGACTGTCTATACTTGCACAATAAATTTGAACATCTGGATATGTATCTTCTACTTTTTTTATTCCCTCAGGAGCAGCAATTAAACATAGAAATTTAATTTTCTTTACTCCCTCTTCTTTAATCATCTTGATTGCATCAATTGCCGAACCTCCTGTTGCAAGCATTGGATCTACCAAAATCACTTCTCTTGTACTTATATCTTTTGGAACTTTGTAATAGTATCTAACAGGCTTTAGATTTTCCTCATTTCTATATAATCCAATAACACCAATTTTAGCATTGGGAATAATTTTCGTTATTCCATTAGTCATTCCAAGACCAGCTCTTAATATTGGAATAAACACATATTTATCTTCATTAAACTTTTTAGCTTTAATCTTTGCCATTGGTGTTTCTAATTCTACTTCATCTAAAGATGCATCTCTTAATGCTTCATAACATAATAACATAGAAATTTCTTCTGCTAATTCTCTAAACTCTTTAGTTCCCGTTTTTTTATCTCTTAGTATTGATACTTTATGTTGAATTAATGGATGTTTTACTTCAATTACTTTCATATAAATTTCCTCTTTTCCTTTTATTTTACTGTCATATTACTATAACTAGCAATAAATTGCAATACATTTGTAAAATTCATATAAAACTTTATTATTTAATATAATATATAAAATTCAAATTGGAGTTGGTTGAAATAAAGAGTCTAATTTATTTTACAATTTTGTTTTTGATTATTATTTTTATGTTAATACAAATATTTAATACAAAAAATAATAACACAATACCTTTAAGAAACGAAGAAAATCTTATCGTTTCTGCAACCCCTTATGAAAATGTTTTTACATGCAGTCAAATTCCTGAAAATATTTTAAAAAAAATGATTGGAAATTCTATTCCTAATAAAGATATAGATGTACGGAAATTTATCTTATTTGCAAGTAACTTATTGGGGATTTGATGATAAATCCCATATAGGCGAAATGATTGTCAACAAAAAATTAGCTAACGAAATATTAGACATTTTTAAGGAAGTTTATGAAAAAAAATATCCCATTGAAAAAATAAAATTAATTGATGAATATGGTGCTGACGACGAAAAATCCATGTCTGATAATAATACATCTTGCTTTTGTTATCGCGTTATTGCAAACACTAACAAACTTTCAAAACATTCTTTAGGAGCATCCATTGACGTAAATCCTTTATATAATCCTTATATTGTTGGAAATAATATTTCTCCTGCTAATAGTACCCCTTATACTGATAGAACTATTTATAAAAAAGGTATGATTACTAAAGGAGATGACCTTTATAATGCATTTATTAGTCGTGGTTGGAACTGGGGTGGTGAGTGGAAAGGAAAAAAAGATTATCAACATTTTGAAAAAAATATTAATAGTTAGAAAAATTCCTCAAAGCAGATTGCCTTGAGGAATTTATTAGAAATAAAATTATTCAAATAAGTACTTTATAAAAGGCATATATTCCTTCTTGTCGTACCTTTTCCACCATCGATTCGGTCAAACTGTATTTTTCTCCTATCCGCCTTACTTCTTCGTTTTTAATCCTGTATAGAACATTTTTCCGATTGCCTTCAGCATTGTAATTCAACATGTCCATAACATAACATTCTACCCCTTCTAGCATATCTGAATTTAATCTTTTAAATTGCTTTACTCCTTCTTCTGGACTTAATTCACAACATAAAATATGTCCTTTATATGGCGAAGAAGTTGTTGGAAATTCAAAAAGATTCTCTCCTTCATCATATTTAAGTTTTACAAAAGTATACCAGTTTTTTAATTCCTGGTCACTAATAGCAAGTAAACACATACTTTCTAGGTAGACTGTTACACTTACACTTTTTTCCGTCAATTGATTAATTCGCATATATGGCTTCAAATTAGTTGCAAGAGGCATAACAAAATAATTATAAATCCTATTTACCAAATACTCAAAATCTATTGGTAAAATTTGATTTATTATTCTTTCTAAATCATTTTCAATCAAAGAATATGTTATCTCTTGAAATTTCAAACCTTTCGAATCTTTTGTAACAGCATATTTTTTTTGATACGGAGATTTATCGATAGTTATTATAAGCCCTTCATTGTTTTCTAAAATCAGTTCTTCGTATAATTCCATTATTTTAGACAATGTTTTATCTACAGACTTTAATGAAATACTTAATATTTCCCTTATCTTGTTCCTTACTTTCCGTAAATATGTTGTGTATTCCTCAAATCGTGGAATATCACGTTGATATAACTTTGGATGATTATCCTTCCAGTAAATATTGCCTATAATTTTCTCTTTGTATATTTTCTTTTTCCACTTACTTTTATAATTTTTTATTTCTTCTTTAAACTCGCCATAGCATCGTTCAAAGCATTCAAAAAAAATATGATGTGCATCATTTCTTTTTAAATTATAGAAATCCTCTGGTACTAATTTCAATTTCAGACCAGATCTCGAATTATAATTGTAAGTTAACATATACATCTTAGAGTCCTTTTCAATAAAATATGCCATCCGGTCAATGTTATAGCTTATTTCTTTATATAACATTTCATTAACCATGTCTTGCTTCGTCTCTTCTTGATATAAAGCGGAAAAATACTTTTTTACCAACTCCTCTATAAAATCTTCTGCAAATAAATCTGGAGTACTGGTATATACTGCTTTTTCATCCAAATTAAAAATTTTCACGCCAAGACACCTCCACATAATTATTAACATCCATGCATTCACTTCTCAACTTGTCGATACATTCAGTCATTGATGTGTATATGATTATTATTACATCCGTTGAGCACAACTTTTGAAGCTCCATCAGCACTCCATTGTCTACATTAGATAATTCTATGCATAGTATAAAACTCTTTTTGCCTAAAACTTTCTTAGTTATCTGAACAACATTTGACATGACCTGTAATAGGTCTTTATCTCTATCTTTTACCATAGCTAAATCTGAAAGTCTACTAAAATTAGTATATTGATTAGTATAATTATACGGTTGCATTATGATATTATCTAAACTATTTACTACCTCTGTTGCCTCTGACTGAATATCAAATATGTCCATGATTTCTGACATATATTTACGTAGCAACTCTGCAATGCTACTATATACATCTAGCTCTGAATTATACGTTTCACCTATGTACATAGCATCATTAACTGCATAAACTACGTTTTGAAGCATTTCTTCAGCGTCAGTTACGCCAAAAATCCAAATTATGTTCTGTGCTTTTCCTGAAATTACATTTTCTACTAAAACCCGTAATCTTTCTTCATAAGGATTACGTAGTTTTACCCTTTCTTGAGAATTTTCTGGAATATTATTCTCAATCAATTTTGATGAAACATCCTGTTGTAACCGCATCACTCTTTTCATAGTACCACTCCTTTTCAATTTTGTGAATTATAGTTTTCAGTATCTACATAATTTGTGGCAAAGAACTTATCCATGCCTTTAATACCTAATGCTTTTTCTAATACTAAACTCGCCACTCCATAATCAAGTGGTGATGATACGATAATTATTAAATTCATCGAATATAACTTAGAAAGCATATTTAACCACTCATATCTCAACTCTTGAGCCTCTATGCATATCACGAAATTAGGACTTATACCCGG
>CANQZT010000032.1 GCA_947628335.1 uncultured Clostridia bacterium
CAATTAAATACCCATCTAAGCCATGCAATGCCATACTTTTAATAATTGATAACATATTTTTCTCCTCTATTTGTTTAGTATTATTTTTTATTTGGATTTTTGATTTTATAGATTTTAAAATCTTTAATAGAATTTATTTCGAATTAATAAATTAATATTAACAATACATTTATTTTTTGTCAAGTATTTAAATTTATTTTTTCATATTAACTCCAACAATTCCACCAATCATTCCTGCTAATATTGATAGAATCATCATAATAATTGAATAAGTATTTAAAGAAAAATTTGTTTCTACAAGGCTAGAAATTATATAAAGACCTACTATATATATTATTCCTATTAAACCTCCATAGATAATTCCGTTTTTCTTTATTTTCATTGTTCCTATACTTGCTCCTAGTAATATACTAACTATCGTGATAATAATAATTACTGGTGCAATACACTCTTCTGTTATATTTGTATATGTTAATGCAACTGCAAATATAAATAATAATAGTAGTGTAAATATAAATGAAATTACTAAACCTTTAAATACATTCATAAAACTATTTTGGGGATTTATATTTTGTGTTTCTGTTAAACTTTTCATAAACTACCTCCTAACTATAGTAAAGTATATGGCATAGTTTATTTTTTAGAACACAATAAATCTTGCTTTGCAATACATTTTCAATCATTTAATTTTCTTTAAATTATAAAAAACGCATTAAAGATATAATTCTTAGAATGCGTTTTTTATTCTAACTTATAGGCGATAATTTCACAAATACCATTATTGATTTTTTTGTTTTAAGCTTCTTTTGCTATTTGTGCTATTTTAGCAAATGCTTTTTCATCTGTTACAGCTATTTCTGCAAGCATTTTTCTATTAATTGTAACATTTGCTTTTTTTAATCCAGCAATTAATTTACTATATGTTAATCCATTCATTCTTGCTGCTGCATTAATTCTTGTAATCCATAATTTTCTAAAATTACTTTTCTTGTCTTTTCTTCCAACATATGCATATACACCTGATTTCATAACAGCTTGTTTTGCCATTCTAAAACGATAGTGTTTAGCACCATAATATCCTTTTGCTTGTTTTAATATTTTTTTATGTTTTTTACGTGTTATAATTGCACTTTTTACTCTTGCCATTTATATTTCTCCTTTCTATTTTTATTCCGTTTATTTACCCATATGGTAATAATTTTTTAATTCCTGCTTCTACTGTTTTATCAGCATATGCATTTGCTTTTCTAGACATTCTTTGTCTAGGTGTTTTTGTTGCTAATCTGTGTCTTCCATTTGCTGTTGTTCTTTTTACTTTTCCTGTAGCTGTATAATTATATCTTTTTTTTGCAGCTTTGTTTGTTTTTAATTTTGGCATAATATCCAAACTCCCTTCTTTTCTGTATTTATATATTACTTTTCAGCTTTTTTAGCTAATATAATAAACATATTTTTTCCTTCTAAAACTGGCTTTTTTTCTGATACTGCTATGTCTGAAAGCTCCTCTATAAATCTATTTAGTATATTCTCCCCTTGTTTTACATAGTTTAACTCTCTACCTCTAAAACGTACAGTAATTTTTACCTTGCATCCATCTTCAATAAATTTTCTAGCATTTTTTACTTTGAAATTAAAATCATGCTCTTCTGTATTTGGCGTAATTCTTAATTCTTTTAATTCAAATGTTTTTTGCTTTTTCTTAGCTTCTTTTTCTTTTTTTGCCTGCTCAAATTTATATTTTCCATAGTTCATAATTTTACAAACTGGTGGATTTCCATTTGGTGCAACTAATACTAAATCTAGATTTTTTTCATACGCAATTTCTAAAGCCTCATGTATATCCATAATTCCACGTTTTTGACCTTCATCGTCAATTAACTGTACTTGCCTTACACGTATTTGTTCATTGATTGGTAATTCTTGTTTTATCTAAAACACCTCCAAAAAAATAAGATTGACTTTTTCGTCAATCCACACTCTTACTACTATATATAGTAGCATATAAAACTATGTTTATAACCTTTTTCTTTAAGTTAGATAAGGTGAGAAGTGGATGACTTCTTCTTTACGGTTATTTATTATATAACATATATTCTCATATGTCAACCCAAAATTGCATTTTTTTCTTGACTTCTAGGTATCTGTGATGTATTATAGATGTATTATATATAAATTATTATCGCGTAAGGAGTAAAATTATGCTATGTTCAATATGTAAAAAAAATACAGCCATTATATTTTTTAACAAAAATGAAAATGGCAAAGATACATTAGAAGGCTATTGTTATAATTGTGCAAAAGAAAAAGGAATTAATCCTTTAGATGTACTTTCAAAACAATCTAGCATTTTAGAAGGAGACTCTGTAAACTTAGAAGATATGACAAATCAATTTGAATCCATATTCAAAGATTTAACTGAAAGTTTAAATAATACTGATGTAAGTCTTAATGGTGCAGCCATCCCTCTTGGTGCTATTTTGAAAGTAAACGATACCAATGATAATGAAAATACTTCTAATAGTAATTCTACAAAAAAAGTAAAAGTAGATAAGAAAGTAAAACAGAAAAAAACTAAATATTTAGATACCTATGGTACTAATTTAACTGCAAAAGCAAAAAACAATGAACTTGATATAGTAGTTGGTAGAGATAAAGAAATTCGGAAGAATTACACAAGTATTAAATAGAAGACTAAAAAACAACCCTTGCTTAATAGGTGAACCTGGTGTTGGAAAAACAGCTATAGCACAAGGTCTTGCTATAAAAATTGCAACTGGAAAAGTTCCTGCAAAACTACTTAATAAAGATGTATATTTATTAGATATGACTGCTGTTATCGCTGGAACTCAATTTCGTGGTCAATTTGAATCACGTATGAAAGCAATTATTGATGAATGTAAAGCTTTACGGAAATATCATTCTTGTGATTGATGAAATTCATAATATAATGGGTGCTGGAGATGCAGAAAACTCTATGAATGCAGCCAATATTTTAAAACCATCTCTTGCAAATGGTGATATACAATTAATTGGAACAACAACATTAAGAGAATATCGAAAATATATAGAAAAAGATACTGCTTTAGAAAGAAGATTTCAACCTGTTATAGTCGAAGAACCTTCTATTGATGACACAATAAAAATTTTACAAGGAATAAAAAAATACTATGAGGATTATCACAAAGTAAAAATTTCTAATGATGTAATTGAAAAAACTGTACTAATGTCAGAAAAATATATTCATGACCGTTTTCTACCAGATAAAGCAATTGATATTTTAGATGAAGCATGTTCTAGAATTAACTTAGATAATAAAGAATTATATCAATTAGAAGTTTTAAAAAATCAGTTAAAACAGGTTCAAGAAGAAAAAGAAGAAGCAGCTGATGCTGATTCAACAGAAGATTATCAAAAAGCAGCTGATTTAAAAACTCAAGAATGTCGTTTGCAAGATCAAATCAATACATTAAGTGGCAAGCTAAAATTAAAACAATTAACTGTACAAGATATCGCACTTGTTATTGAACACTGGACAAAAATTCCTGTTAAAAAAATAACACAAGAAGAAATAGAAAAACTATTAAATTTAGAAAATAACTTACATAAAAGAGTTATTGGTCAAAATGATGCTGTTTCGGCAGTCGCAAGAGCAATTAGACGAAATAGAGCTGGTCTAAAAAGTACTAAACGTCCACCATCATTTATATTTGTAGGGCCTACTGGTGTTGGTAAAACAGAACTTGCAAAAGCTCTTAGCTACGAAATGTTTGGACGTGACGATTCAATTATAAGAATAGATATGTCCGAATATATGGAAAGTCATTCTACATCTAAGTTAATTGGCTCACCTCCTGGATATGTTGGATACGATGATGCAGGTCAGCTAACAGAAAAAGTTAAAAGAAATCCATATTCTATCATTCTTTTTGATGAAATTGAAAAAGCTCACCCTGATGTTTTTAACATATTATTACAAGTATTAGATGATGGTAGATTAACAGATTCTCATGGAAATAATGTAAGTTTTGAAAATACTATTATTATTATGACCTCAAATGCTGGTTCAAACTTGAATAATAATTCTATTGGATTTGGAAAGCAAACTGTAGATAAAAGCAAAACTTTTGATAGTCTAAAAGAAGTATTTAGACCTGAATTTTTAAATAGAATTGATGAAATAATCATTTTTGATAGCTTAACAAAAGACCAATTACTACAAATTGTAGATCTTATGCTAAATGACACTTTAAAAGCTCTAGAAAATAAAAATATTTCTTTAGAAGTTACTACATCTTCAAAAGAATATCTACTTTCAAAAGGAACCGATTATAAATATGGTGCAAGACCATTAAGACGTGCAATTCAACGCTATATAGAAGACATTTTATCAGAAATGATTTTACGAAATGAACTACAAAATGGTTCAAAAGTAATTGTTGATTTCATTAATGATGAACTACAATTTCAAATTGTTTAGAAACATTAAAAACAATAAACTCCGTTTTTAATTACATACTTGACGAAATTTATAAAAAAATGTATTATATTGTTATATTATTTTACGGAGGAAAAAACTATGTTAAAACATATACCAAATATATTAACAATTATGCGATTTTTTTTAATTCCACTTATTGTTACATACATAGTTAAACGGAAATTACATTTTTGCATTTATATTTTTAACTATTTCTGGATTAACTGATATTTTAGATGGTTTTATTGCTAGAAAATTTAACTTGATTACCAATTTTGGAAAACTTATTGATCCACTTGCAGATAAAGCAACACAAATTGCAGTTCTTTGTGTTTTGACTGTACAAGATATAATTCCTTTATGGATTTTAGTTATAGTTATTTTAAAAGAATTCGCTATGATATCTGGAGCATCATTTCTTTACGGAAAAGAATTTGTTGTTTCTAGCAGATGGTATGGAAAACTTGCAACTGTTTTGTTTTATGTAGCAATTGTTAGTTCATTTTTTATTAGACAATTTAACACAAACTTATTAAATCATCAGGAATATAGTATGTCTGCATTACCAGCATTTGACCAATATCTATATTACCTTGCATTGATTGCTACTATATTCTCATTAATTATGTATTTTAGAGCTTTTTATGCTCAAGGTTATTTAAAAAAGGAAAATTTAAAAATAGATAAGTAATTAAACACTTGTCTATTTTTAATTTATACCTATACATTATTCAAAATCCTCTAATACACTATTTAGATTTTCCCTTCCATAAACCTTTATCCCTGCTTTTATTTTCATCTTATCACTTGTGGGTAAATACATTGTTGTTATTCCTGTCTCCTCAAGCAGTTCCTCCTCTCCTGTATTATTTATTTTATATACCATTATAAAACCGTCCTCTTCTTTTAATAAATAATGCTCATTACAAACACCACTTACTTCTTTAGCAAGTATAACTTCTAAACTTGAAAATTTCTCAACCTTCCAATCACTATACTCTTTTTTTAACTCTTCCTGTGTTAAATTAACCAACTCTTCTGGTATTTGTGAATATTCTTTTATATCATGACCACAATCTTCATAATTCTTTTTTAAAATCAACACTGCATTAGGAGAAATTTTTTCTTCTTCTGTTACAGTTTGAATCGTAATAACATTATTTGTGCTATACTCTTTTTCATCTACTATATCAGTAGTATTAACGCTATAATTTTCTACCTGTTTACTGTTTTCTTTTTTAGAAGAATCATAAAAATACATTCCCACAAAAACGGCAATTATAATAATTATTATCAAACTAATTATATAGCTCCACTTTTTCATATACTACCCTCTTTCTCTTTTTTGATAGTATTTTCAAAAATAGGTATTTTTATACAATTAATTTATATGTTTCATTATTCTCATTTTTTTCTTATTGGTAACTACTATTTCTATCTCTCCACTTTCATCTGTTCTGTAAATATAAGCACCGTAGATTTGTTAATCTTTCTATTACATCTATATTAGGATGACCAAATGTATTATTTTTTCCAACTCCTATTAATGCAATTTTAGGTTTTACTTTTTCTATAAACTCTTGTATTGATGATGTTTTTGATCCATGATGGGCTACTTTCAAAATATCTGCTTTAAGCTTTTTGTTATCAATTTCTTCTAGTATCTTTTTTTCAGCCATGCTCTCTATATCTCCTGTAAAAATACACGAAAAATCATTATATATTAATTTAAAAACTAAAGAATTATTATTTAATACATTTTCCGGAATTGAATTTTTGCTTGGCCATAAGACATCTATGTACAAATCCTTTTCAATATTTATTCTTTGACCTTTTTGAAGTGTAATAATCTTAACTTTTTTGTTACGTGCTAGATTTATAATTTCCTTATAATTTTCTGATGTATCATATTGTTTTCCAATAATTATTTGTTTTACATCTAAATTTTCTAAAATAATAGGCACAGAACCGAGAATGGTCTGTATCAAAATGAGATATTATTAGATAATCTATTTGTGTTACTCTCCTATCTAAAAGATAAGGTAATAATGTTTGTTTTCCAACATCAAATTGTTCTGTGTTTTTATTTCCTCCACCATCAACTAATATTGTCTTGTTATGTGGAGTAACAATTAATGTTCCATCCCCCTGGCCTACATCAATAAAATAAATGTGGATTTTATTTGTATTTATAAAATTTACCAGTATTATACCTACTATGTAAATTATAAATATAACTTTCAAATTTTTAAAAATATTATATTTAAATCTATCCACAATTGTTAATACATTCTTTTCAATTCTTCTTTTTACTTGTTTATTTTTTAAAATTTTAATGTAAATATATATCATAACTAATATATAATAGCTAATAATAAACAAAATTGAAGGTGTTGATATAATAATTTTAGAGATTGGAATATTTGCAAAAAAATTTGCGATGATTAAAAGTAATCCTAATAATTGATCTAATATAAGCTTTATAGGTGTGATAGGTATTATTATATAAATATATCCTAAAACAAGAATGATACTAATTATAAAACATATAAATAAATTGGAGAATATAAATGTTAATGTGATTTTGTTAAAAAATAATATGCTTATAGGCAATATAAATATTTGAACTGAAATAGAAATTTTTATAATTTCTTTCATTTTATTTTTTATTATCTCTAATATTGTCTGCTTCTCTTCGCTGTTTTCTACTTTTCTTACTATACTATTACAGCTTATAATTCCTATACATGCAAGAAAAGATAATATTAATCCTGTATCTAATAATGCAAATGGATTTTTAACCAAAATAATTAATAATGCAATACTTATATTGTTAATAACATCACTTTTCCTATTTACAATACTTGCTCCTAACGAAAGAATAGTCATAATACATGCTCGTTTTACAGATGGCGTTTCACCTGTTAAAAAAATAAAAAATATGAGTAAAATAATTGTTATAAAATTTGAACTCTTTTTAGAACATCTAAATTTTGAAAGTAAAAACGTAATTCCCATTACTACATATGATACATGCATTCCTGAAACAGCTAATATGTGAGATAATCCACTATTTGAAAAATCTTCTCGTATTTCACCTGGTAATTCATCATCATACCCTAATAAAACACCAAGTAATAAATTTGATTTATCCTCATTTTGAATATTGTCTTTAATTCTTGCTTTTATTTCATTTCTTAAATAATTACTCAATTTCGTAATACAACTAATTCTTTTTTCTCCAATTTTTTCTACATAGCTTGCTTTAAGTGTACCATATATATCAATAGATTTTAAATATTCTTGATATGAAAATCCTTTATAGTTTCTTTGTATTTCTGGTGCCTTATATTCTCCCCAAAACAATATCTCTTCTCCATATTTTAGGCGTACATCTTTATTTAAATTTAACAGCAATATTGTGCCTTTATATGATTTATCTTTATTCATAGTTTCAATTTTTATTTTATATTGATTGTAATATTCTTTTTCTTTTGCTTCACTAATTACAACAGCTTTGAATTTCGCTTTTTCTATATTTTTATATTTATTTTCATATAAATTATTTTTATGAATTACTATAATGTTCGCTATTATAGATGATACTGCAAAAATTACAATAACTTTTTTGTTTATCAATTTTATATATCGTTTTAAATTTCTATTTATGTACACATATTTTTTTATAAGAATATATATTGAAAAAAATAATAGATAAAAAAAAGCTATACCGATTTTACAGTATAGCCCTATTATAATTCCTGTAATATATCCTAATACTACAATAAAAATATTTCGCATTAGAATCGTTCCTTTATTTATTATTTTCCCCCATATTAATTATTTGATTAGTCTTGTTGCTGTTACATATCTTGTTGCATATGTTCCTGATAACGATGAAATAATAACTCCTGTTTTTGGTGTAGATGCATGAACAAATTGATTATTTCCTATATAAATAGCAACATGCCCTATTCCCTTTCCTGTATTAAAGTTCTTGAAAAATAGTAAATCTCCTGGTTGTAAATTTGCTCTATCCACTTTCGTTCCAACATTTGCTTGAGCAGATGATGAATGTGATAGATTTATTCCAAAATGTTTATATACATATGAAGTAAATCCTGAACAATCAAATCCACTAGGACTTGAACCTCCATATACATATTTACATCCTACAAATTGTTTTGCATAACTTACAATATCTTGCCCATTCCCCGATGATGTTGTTGAATTTACTGGAACTTCAGTTTTTTCTGGATTTGTTTGTTTTGTACTCGTTTTATTATTTGCTGTTTCTTTTTTTGTATTTGTGTTTGTTGTGTTATTTGTATTTCTTTTAAATCCACTTCTTGATGTACTTACTTTGCTATCTGATACATAAGTTTTTATAACATATCCCGTTTGACCTTTATATTTTACTTTATACCATTTTCCATCTTCTGCAATAATGTTTACTTCTTCATTTTGTGATAAAACTGTTATTACTTCTGATTCATTATCTGCTTTTTCTCTAAAATTAACTTGTGTAGCTGAAATATATCCTACTTTATTTGTGTTTTCCTCTTTTTCTGCTGCTTTTGCTTCTTCCATTGCTTTTTTTGTTGTTAGTTTATCTAGTCTAACCCAACCATTTACAGTATCTGTTGCAATATATGCCCAATCTTTCATAAGCTCCATTATGGTTACATTTTTTTCTTTTTCAATATTTGTAATTGTAATTGAATTTATAAGTGGTCTTGCATATAGTATTGTTTCTTCTTTAGTAATTACATTATCCCCTTCTTGTAAAGCTTCATCTTGTTGCTCATTTTCATTTGTTACTTGATTTTCTTCTACAGTATTTGTTTCGACAGTATTTTCTTCATTCTTTTCTTCTACTTTAATATAATCCTTTTGTACATATCCTCTTATTCGATTATATCTTACTTCATACCAATCATTAACTTCGTTTAATATTTCAACTTCTTCATTGTCTGGTATAATTTCTAATATTGTTGAATTGTTTGATGTTGTTTTCCTTAAATTTGCTTCTTCCGTAACAATTCCTGTATTATCTGCAAAACTCATTATTGCTAAACATATTAAAAATAATAGAATAAGAATTGAAGTAATAGCTGCCTTTTTTAAGTTTGTCATTTTTATTACTCCTTTTTTTGAACTACTTTTCTATTATACTATTGTTTTACATCTTTGTCAAATTTTACTACGAGTAAATAAAAAATGCTAAAACCTCAGTAAAATATAGCTTTTCATTGATAATACTTTTTTTATAGATTATATCTATAAAAATTTTCAGACAATAAAATCTTTTGCTATACTAGTGCTTTGATGATTTTAGCATCTATTAATATTTTATGATTTTATTTTTTATTTTGTGCTACCTATTTTTTTGATCTTCTAAATATTTTTCAATATCTAAAGTATTTCCTTCATATTCCATATAATATGTAGTTACTCCCCCACTTATAATAGAATAAGCATTGTCTAAACTACATGGAATCAATTTATTTCCTGTGTAATCATATACTCCGTATTTATTCGATTTACCACTACCTTGATTTTCTTTACCTAACACGATTGCTTTATATGTTGGTATAATTAAAATATTATTTACAGTTTTATCTTTTAAATTTCCCGTTGCACCTTCAGTATATCCTAATTTATCAAATTCGATTGGTATAATCAAATTTCCTGTTACATCAAAAAATCCCCATTTTTTATTTTGATATACAGGTATCATATTTCCGTATAGTACATAACTATTTTTTATGTTATCAGTTGGAAATTTCGATGTATCTACTCCTATTTGGTCGTACTCTAAATGAATTATAATTTCTCCATTATTTCCTAAAACACCATATTTATTGCCACTTTTTACTAAATATAATCCATTTTGTTTATCTACCATATCAACACTATCATATAGAAGATTAATTTTTGTTGTTCCTGTTTCTGTTACAATTCCTACTTTATTTGAAGAATCTGCTACATAAAATTCTCTTCCATTTTCATTAAATTCGATACTACTATATCTTGATCCTATAATTTCTTTGTTATTACTATTTATGACTCCATATAATCCATTACTTCCTTTTACTACAAACAAATCATATAAAATAGCCTTCTGATTATTAAAGTTAGTACTAACTCCTTCATATCCATACTTATTTAAAACTGCTTCATAATTTTCTATTAAATATGGTAATGTATAGAATTCCATTTTATTATTATCTTTACTATAATTTATGCTTACATTAAATCCTTTTTCTATACCTTCAAGTGTACAATACAATTTTCCATTTTTACTTGTAACTGGTTCCTCTATTGTATAATCTTCATAATCATCTGTTGTATCAGGTGCTACCTTTGATATTTTATTTGAATTTAAGAAAAATGATGCTGTTTCATTTTCACAATATACCCAACATTTATTTGTATCTTCTGTATATAATTTATATTCACCATTATGAGAACTATATCCAAGATAACTTGCTATTTCCTTTATATCAACATATACCTTATCTGTTCCTTCTTCCATAAGTATAATGCCTTCAGGTAAATTTACAGATACTCCATCAACATATACTTTAAATGTTGTTCCATTAATATAAACAATTGCACACATAACTGCTATTATTGCTATAAAAATTAATACAATAAAAACTAATATAATTCTTGATAACTTTTTGGTTTTCTCATTTTTTTCATTATAATTATAGTTGTTATAATCTAATGTTCCTCCTCTTATTTGCATACATTTTCCTCCTTTTACTCTTCTGTATAACCATACTTTTTATAAAACTCATTTCTGAATGTTAATAAATTATCATTTTCTATCTCTATTCTAACTCTTTCCATTAAACTCGTCAAGAATCTTAAATTGTGTATAGATAAGAGTCTTACACCTAATATTTCTTTTGCTTTTACCAAGTGCCTAATGTACGCTCTTGTATAGTTTTTACAAGTATAACAGTTACATTCTGGATCAAGTGGTGTAAAATCTCTTTCATATGTAGCATTTCTTACTACAACTTTTCCATTCCATGTTAATGCTGTACCATTTCTTGCAATTCTAGTAGGCAATACACAATCACACATATCAATTCCTGCTATAGCTGCTTCTATTAAATAATCTGGTGTTCCAACTCCCATTAAATATCT
>CANQZT010000033.1 GCA_947628335.1 uncultured Clostridia bacterium
ACTTTCATCACCTTGTTGCATTTTATCATATATCTTAATTTATTACAATTTTGTAATATTCGATGAAATTACCATGAGTAATTTTATTTTTAAAATTTATAAACGCAATCCTAGTTACATTAAAATTACATTAAAAATTGCTTTCTGCATCTTGAAAATGTTGATATTACTATAACTTCAAAAACATAAAACCGGAGTAAGCCTCCAAAGTATTTTAAAATTCCACAGATTTTTAAAAATTCTGTGGAATTTTCATAATTGTTTAAGGCTTTTTATATCAAGCATTTCCATTTCTTTATGATTTCTTTCAATTTTTCTTAATTTTCCAAAACTACATTAACACTACATTAACTTTTCATAAAAACTACATTAACATTTTTTACAAATATTAACAAATAAGCACTTTTTAAATAATGGTTTTTATATATAAAAAATACTCCTCCAGTTCGAATACTTGGTTTTGAATTTATTATTTTTTATGGAATATATAATATAATTTATATGATGCCTATGAGCTAATAATTGATATTATAAAAACAGCACAAAGTAAAATAATAATAATAGATAATTATATAGATGATACTATTCTTAAAATGCTACAAAAAAAATAAAAATGTTCAAGCAATTATTTTAACTTCACAAAATTGTAATCTAACAAAACTAAATATTAAGAAGTTTAATGAACAATATGGGGCACTAAAAATAGCACGAACAGATAAATTCCATGATAGATTTATTATTATAGATAACAAAGAGCTTTATCATTGTGGAGCATCACTGAAAGACTTGGGGAAAAATGTTTTGGAATTAATAAGATAAAGGGAATAGATTTTATAGAAAATATAAATAAAATAATTAATTTTTGATACCTTTATATATGTTCAGTATTATATTCTTTTCTATGCTATGGTATAATAATTTCGATAAATTACATATGTTGAGGTGAAAATTATGAAAAATCTTATAATACGAAATATAAAAAAAGAAGATATCCCTAAAGTTATAGATATTCAAATATATAGTTGGAAAACTGCTTATAAAGGAATTATAGAAGATAAATATTTAGATACAATGAATAAAGAAGAAAAAATAAAGAAAAGACAAAAAGATTATATGTTAAATGGATTTGTAATTGCTGAATTAAATAATGAAATAGTTGGTTTTTGTAGATATATCGATAATAATAGTTTCTCTCCAGAAGTAGAAGAAGCTGATTGTGAATTACTTGCAATATATGTCAAACCTGATTTGAAGTACAATGGAATAGGTACAAAATTATTTCAATATGTGACAAATGAATTTATAAAAAAAGAAAAAAATAAAATGATTTTATGGTGTTTAAAAGATAATAAAGCATCTAAAAAATTTTACATGAAAATGGGTGGAACAATACTATGTGAACGACCAATATTAATAGGAAACAGATTCTACCAAGAAGAATGCTTTATATACAATATATAGAAATGTAAATAACAATTTCAGAAATATTTCTGAAATTGTTATTTACATTTCTATAAAATTATACTCGATTCCTAATTTTGTAAGCATTTCTTTTTCTCTTTTGGTGCATGTGAATAATATTATTTGCCTATTGTTAAATTCATTACTTAAATATTGCAAAATATTTTTAAGTCTTGCATCGTCCCAATATGCAAATGTTTCATCTAATAAAATTGGTAATTTTTCTTCCGATATTCCTATTCCTGCTCCTAGTCGCAATGATAAATATAACTGGTCTATTGTTCCTACACTTAAATATCTTACAGGTAAATAATTTCCATTTTCTACTTCAACAATCATGCCTTTTTCTTCTTCAAGTCGTATGTTTTTATATTTTCCAGATGATATTTTTTCTATTATTTTTGATAAATTATTTGTAAATTGTGGAGTTATTTCTTGTTTCATCGTTTCATATGCTTTTTCTATTTCTTCTTTTACTAAATCTATCATTTCACTATTTTTTATTAGCTCTTCATATTCTTCTTCTAAATTAATATATTCTTCCTCTAGTTCTAATAAACTTTCTATTTTTTGAGTTATTTCTTTTTTATCACTTATAACTGTATGTAATTTTAGTTTATCCTCATTTAATTTATTTTGTACAAATTTTAATTCTCCTTGTATAGATTCCTTTTGTAGTATCTCATCAATTATTTTTATTGGAATAATTCCTATATATTCATTCCTTATTCTTTCCTTTTCTTGCTTGTAATTATTATCTAACTCCTCTTTTTTTACTCTTATTTGTTCCTTTAAATTTTGTATTGTACTTATTAAAATATCTATTTCATTTTGATAACTATCTGTTTGTGTTGTATTTTTTTCTTGAGAGACTTTTACTGATTTGTTTTTATATACTATATATATTGTAGAAACAATTGCAATTACAAAACTTAACACCGTTAATACCTTATTTTTTATAGCTACTAATGATATAATTCCCATAATTATAAATAAAACACAAATTATAGCTGTTATTAATAGCCTATTACTCAATTTTTTATTTTCTTTTTTTGCTTTTTTATCTGCTTCTTGTTCAACTTCTTTATGCTGTTTTTTTAAATTATCAACTTTGTTATTATACTCTTTTATTGTATCTTCTTTGATACTTATCTTTTGTTTTTCTAATTCTTGTTTTTCTAATTTTTGTTGTAATTTTTTTATTAATTCTAATTTATTTTCTTCTTGTTTTATTTCTTCTTCTAGCCTTCTTTTCTCTTCTTCTATTACATACTGCTTTGTTGTATACTGTTGATATTCTTCCTTTTTGTTCTGTATTTCCTCCATTTTCTTCGTTACAATATTAATTGGTCTACCTTGACTTCTACTTGTTCCTATCTCTTCCATTTGTTTTTTATTTAATTTGGCAATTGTTTCTTGAAACGATACATTTTCTTCTCCTGTACTTGCTAAATTTGACATTTTTTGAATTAAAATATTTTGCTCTTTTTCATTTAACTTTACTTCTTCTTGCAATGATAATGTTGTTGATGTAAATAACTCCTCATCTACTTTAGTTTGATCAATAATAAATTGATTTCCAAGAGTTTTATCTATATGAAATGTTTTTGAAATATCTTCTAATTGTTCATTAAAAATATTTGGATTTTTCTTTTTAAAATCTCTAAAAACTTCATATTTTTTGCCATTGTCCAACTTATATTCAATTCTTCCTGAAAAATCCTCGCCTCTCCATGGCGTATATTTTTCATAGTCTGATATAATTTTCCCATTTTTAGTTTTATGTAATCCATAAAACATAGATATTATAAATTTTAATAATGTTGATTTTCCACTTTCATTTTCTCCATAAATTATATTTATACCATCATTTAATTTTATTTCTTTATTAGATAACTTACCAAAATTATTAATTTTTATATGTTGGATTTTCATATTAATAGTTATTCCTTTCCTTATATGTTTTCGAGACCAATTTCAATTGCCTTTATTATTTGCTCTTTATTATCATCATTCATTTTTTGTAACATATTTTTTACAAATATTCCTCTCAATGTATGTTGTTTTGAAAGTTCATCTAAATCTAACTTTGTTGAAGTAATGTCTTTTATTTTTATTATGTTTTTATTATTTATGTATTTTTGTATTTCTTTTGTATCTATTAAAAATCCTCTTTTTCCAACTAAAACAATTTTATAATAGTTTTTTTCCTGTAATTCAAGTTCATTTATTTTTTCTATTATCTCTTCTTGTGAGAGCATAATAGTTATGTCAATTTTTTGTTCTATAAATTCATTTTGTGGAATAGGTACAAAGGCTATTTCTAGCTTTTTATCTTTTTCTATCTTCCCAACAATCATACCGTGTTTTCCTAGTTCATCAAATCCTAAACTCATTAAAGAGCCTGGATACACAATATTTTGATTTACTTCATCATTATAGTATGGTTTATGTATATGACCTAGCCCTATATAATCAAAATTTAAAGATTTTAAATCTTTCTTTGATATTGGATTATATTGCATATCCTCTTTACTTCCAGCATCTAGTGAAGCATGAGTTAATAATATATTTATTTTATTAGGATTTTCTATTCTTATTTCTTCGAGGTTTGGATTTTCACGATAAAAATTTGAAAATCCAAATCCATAAATATCTGCTTCATCTTCAGAGATTTTTTGAATTTTTTCATTAAATATAATTACATTTTGATTCCAATTAAATCTACTATAATATGAATCTTTTATTTTAGGATCATGATTTCCTGGAACTATAAATACTTTTGTATTAGGTATAGTTTTAAATAAATTATTTAAATATTCAATTGTACTTTGTTTTACATATTCATGTTCATATAAATCTCCACAAATAAATAAATATTCAATATCATTTTGTGCTATATATTCTATTACTTGTTTAAATATTGTTCTTTGTTCAAGTCTTCTTTGATTTTCTAAATTATTTTTCGCAAGTGTAGAAAATGGTACATCAAAGTGTACATCAGCAATATGTATAAATTTCATTCTTTTCTCCTTTTTTAATTTTTAAGAACCCCTTTTTTATTGGGGTTCTTTTATCTAATCGTCTTCTTCTAATGGGCCAAACAATTCATCAAATTTTGCTTCTAGTTCTTTTTGTAAATCAGAATCTAACTCATCTTCAGTTTCTTCCCCTGGTAATATAGGTGCATCTTTCGAAACTGTTGGTTCTACTTTTATTTCATTTCTTCGTTTTGGCTCATTTTCTGTCTCATATTCGTTACTTTCATCATCATTAAATAAATCATCTAAGGATTCTATTTTCAAATTTTCTACTTGTCCTTTTTTATCGTCTTCTACATATGGATTATATGGATTATATTTTCTCCACGTTCCTCTGTCTATCCTATCTATTGTATTATGATTTAGTACATGGGCTGATAATTTTCGTGCCATTGTTGTCTTAAAATAGTAGAATTTTTCTGCTTTTATCGGTTTTACTCCTTTTTCAAAGATTATACATAAATCATTATCCATTCTTCTTAATTCATCTGGTGTCATTAATGCTCTTGCCATTACTTGATCTGATACGCTTGTACCTTGTCTCCAATTGTGCTTATCCTTATTTATTGATATACTGTCTCTTTCTACCGTTTTTTCTCCTAAAGCTTTAGAAAAATATTCGACTGTTTTTTGTGAGTTACTTCCTAAAAATACATGGGTATCACAGTTTCCAATTATTGTTTCATATGATTTTTCATATACAGCTTCTAATTGGTCTAGATTTTGTAAAATAACACTGAATGATATTTTTCTACTTCTACTTGTAGATATTTTCTTATCAAAGTCTGGTACTTTACCTATATTTGCAAACTCATCTAAAATAAAGTAAGTTGGCATTGGTAATTCTCCACCATTTTTATCAGCAAAATCGTATAAATGTTGTATCATCTGTGCAAAGAATATTGTTAATAAAAAGTCATACGCTGTATGAGTATCTGAAGATATAACATACACAGCTGTTTTTTTACTTCCAATCTCTTCAAAATTGATTGTATCTGTTGATGTTAATCCTGCAATTTCTTTTGAATCAAATTTACCTAATTTTGATTGAAGTGATGATAGTATAGAACCATATGTTTTATCTGGTGCTATTTCAATCGATTTGTAATTCATTCTTGCTGGATGATCATATGGTAATTGATTCATTAATTCAGTAAGTAAATTACTTCCTCCATTTGAGTTTGCCGCTCTTACAAGTTCTGCACAACTTGCTAGGTTTTGCTCTTCTGGTGGTCTTGTTGCTATTAAATAATAAATTAATGCTTTTAGTAACATTTCTGCCATATCATCCCAATAAGGATCTTGTGATGATTCTGCTTTTTGACCTTTAACAACCGTATTTGCAATAACATCTACATCGATTTCATTTGATACATGCACTAGTGGGTTATAACCGTCACTTAATTCAGGTCTAACTAGGTTTAATACTTTTATTTCATATCCATTTTGCTTTAAATATCCTGCTGTTTTATCGAATAATTCCCCTTTAGGATCTGTAAATACGTATGATCCTAACAATTGATAGGCATTTGGTATTGAGTAAGAAGCTGATTTACCAGAACCTGATCCGACCTACTACTAATACATTTACATTTCCTCTTTTATCTACAGGTAAAAAGTTATTTTGTGCTAAAATAATTCCTTTTTTATTACTTAATATTTTATACTGTTCTCCATTTCTTGCCCAGTCACTAGATCCATGCTCTATATCTGAATATTCGTTTTTAGGAGCTGTTCTTATTAGACCTATTAAAACAAATATAGCATATAAAACACTGAATTTTAATAAACAAGAAAAAAATGTCCCTATATATTTTCCAGTAAATGTTTTTCCTATTACTGTTCCAAGATTTGAAACAGATGTATATATTCCACTAAAAAAATCTTTCCAGTTAAAAGCTCCATCTACAGTTGCATTTGTTATACTATACGCGATCGGCATAACAAATACTATGGATAGAATTACCCATAGCACTAAAAATATAATAAAATTCCTTCTATTTCTTCTAACTGCTCCTTGTACTTTATAATTCATACAAATCACCTCTTGTATATCTTTTGTATTTATCTAGAAACAACACTTTCTGAACTTTGTTTTTTACTTTCTTTGCCTTCACTTGAAACAAGTTTTCCAGATTTTATTGTTCCATTTTCTTCGTATTTTATGTTGTTTCCATCTCTTTCAACAATTCCTCCATCTTGAACATTCATTACAAATTCTTGTTCTGCATTTCCTATTGACATTTGATATTCCTTTGCTTTTGGTGGAACTTCCATATCTTTTACATTCTCTTTCATAACGAAAGGAGTAACAACAATTTTAATTTTTGGTTTTTCAGTTGAATTTCCCATATTTTCCTCCTAATTATTCTTCTCTTATTTCAAAAGCAAAATAAGATTTGTATGGTTTTAATTTACACTTTCCTTTTATTTCATTTGTTTCTTCATCTAAATATACAATTGGTTTTATTTCTTCTGTTGTTTCTGGGTCTATAATTGATATTGGTCTTTTTAAATTTGGCGTGTATTTAAATTCTTTATATACAGACTCTTTTTCTGAATATAAAGTATCAAATTTAACTGGCATTGGTTTTTTTGAAATGCGCAATTTATCCTCTTCCATAATTCCAGTATTTACGACAACTTTTTCCTTTCCAAAGGATAAAATCACAAGTTGCTCTCCATCTGGTGATGGATTATCAACAAAAAAAGTCTTTCTTTTAAAATCACCGCGCAATTCTTCCATATATTCTAAACGTTCTATAGTATATTTGGGTGAATCTTTTAAGAATTCCCTTTCTGTTTGATTAATTTTGTAAATAACTGTGTTTACATCTTTTGGGTCAGTTATACTAAAATGTTTGCCTTGAACATTTTTCATTTTATTACCCCACCTTTATTTTTTATCCTATGTATCGTAGTCCTTTTTTATTTTATTTTTTACCACTATACATAATTATACTATTTAATTCAAGTTGTGTCAATGTTTTTTAAGATTTTAATTTATGTTAAGTTTAAAGTAGTTATTTTCAATTTATATATATACATACAATTAGTATTATTCTCTAATTCTTGGGTTAAACTTCGAAATTTCTTTCATCTTTTCATATAATGCTTTTTCTTCTTTTGTTAGATTTTTTGGCACCATTATTTTTACTGTAGCTGTTAAATCTCCACGACCACCTTTTCCATCCTTATATCCTTTTCCTGGTAAACGTAGCTTTTCTCCACTTTCAATTCCTGCTGGAACATATACAGATATCATATCATCTATTCCTTCTAGATTGACACGCGTTCCGAGAGCTGCTTCCCATGGCGACAAATATAAAGACGTATATAAATCATAACCTATTAATTCAAATTTTAGGTCCTTTTCCACTTGTATTTTTATAAATAGATCTCCGTTTTTTCCTCCGTTTTTTCCGAACTTTCCCTTGCCCTATTAAACGAATTTTTTCCCCATTACGAATCCCTGCTGGTATTTTTATGTTAAAGGTTTTCATTTTTCCGTCTACAGTTCTAAGTGATATTTTTTTATTTAGACCATAGAATGCTTCCATAATTGAAATTGATATGGCTGTTTCTATGTTTTCTCCTTTTTCTGGTGGTGCTTTTTTGGTTACTTTCTTTGTTTGGTCATTTTCATCTTTTATATTTCCAAAAAACATATTGAAAAAGTCACTAAATACTGAATCTGCACTTCTTTTAGATTCTTCATATTGTTCTTTTTTTCTTTTATTTCCTATGTGTGAATTCCACATTCTATCATATTTTCTTCTCGATACTCCACTTGATAAAACTTGATATGCTTCATTTATATCTTTAAATCGTTCTTCCGATATTCTATCTCCAACATTAACATCTGGATGATATTTTTTTGCTTGTTCTCGATATGATTGTTTGATTTCATCCATTGTTACTTTATTTGTTTCTAATCCTAGTATTTTATAATAGTCTTTAAAAATCATTTCAACATCCTCCACATAAATGGTGATATCATTATATCAGCAATATGTGTAATTTTCAATAGTTTTACATAAGAAAATTAACCTTGTTGTATACAAAAAAAGGAATTAATTTTTAATTGTAATTGGCTTTATATAAACATTTACTTTATTGTCATATTTCATACTATTTTCAAGTTCAATATTATAAAATAAATGAATTTCCTCTATCTCATTTTCTTTTTTTATAACTTCAATTTTTTGTGTCGTAATTGTCATATTTAACATACCATATGGTGTATTTAATGTAGTATTATTCTTATTGTTTTTATCAAAAATCATACTTTGACCATTTCTTAATGTAATTATTTTATTTTCTAATATTGTCATTTTAAACTTCAATTCTATATCTTCGTATTTCTCAATAAATTCTAGTATTGCACCATTATTGTAATATACAATTTCTCCTTCTGATGTATTTACTTCTTTTCCGAGTTTTTCCATCCATTATCTGTTCAGATTCAATTTTGACTTCAACTTTCATACTCTTTCTCCTTTGTCTATTCTTTCGTAGATTATATCTTTATGATTTCATCTACAATTTCTATAAACTTCATTCCCTGTGATGCTTTTATTAATATACTATCATCTGAATGCATAATTTCTTTTAATTTCATTATTGCCTCTTCGTTTGTATTGTAATGATAAATATTTTCTTGTTTCATTCCCATTTTAGTTGCAATTTGCATTATATAGCTTGATTCTTTTCCTACTGTAACTAATATATCTATTTTATTCTTTACGACTTCTTCTCCTATTTTTTGATGTAATTCTTTTGAATATTCTCCTAATTCAAGCATATCTCCTAAAACTGCAATTTTCCTTTTTGCATTCATTTTTGACAAATATTCTATTGCTGCTTTCATAGAATCATAATTAGCATTATAACAATCATTTATTATTGTTACATTACTTTTATTTTTCTTAATATCCATTCTGTCTTTTGTAAGTTCAAAGCTACTAATTCCTTCTAATATATCCTGATTTGATATATTTAATAAATTTCCAACACAAATTGCACATAGTGCATTATATACAAAGTGTTTTCCTCCCACTGGAACATTTACAATATTCTTTTCTCCTTTTAATTCTACTTGAAATACACTTGCATATTCTTGTAAATTAATTTCTTTTGCTACAAAATTACTATCGTTATTTATTCCAAATGTAACTGTAGAATACCTAGAATTGTCTTTATTCCATTTATTTAGCATATCATTATCATTATTAATTACTAGAACGCCATCTTCATTCATTCCATCTAATATTTCTAATTTTGCTTTTAATATATTTTCTCTTGACCCCAGATTTCCTATATGCGACGTTCCTACATTTGTAATTACTGCAATTGTTGGTTTTGCAATAATACTTAAATTGTGAATTTCTCCCATTTGGTTCATTCCCATTTCTACAACTACTGCTGTATGATCTTTTAATTGTAATAGTGTTAAAGGTAATCCTATTTGATTATTTAAATTTCCTTTAGTTTTTAGCACCTTATATTTTTTTGATATAATACTTGCTAAAATATCTTTAGTACTTGTTTTTCCAACACTACCTGTAACTGCAACAACTGGTATATTATAATTTTGTCTTTTATATTTTGCAAGTTCTTGAATTGCTTTGATTGTATCTTCTACAATTACTATTGTTCTATCTTTATATTTTTCCTTAATTTCTTTTTTTACATCAATATTTTCAAGTATACATACTTTTGCACCTTTTTCTAGCGCTTGTTCATATAATGTGCTTCCATCAAAATTTTCTCCTTTTATTCCTATGTATACATCACCTTTTTTTATATCTCTTGTATCTTTTGAAAAGTCATTACATATTTCTTCTTCATTTCCAAAAATAATTTTAGCATTACACACTTTTAAAATATCTTTTACTTTTATCTCTTTCATAATTAGTCTCCTTTTTACATATATATTTCTATTTCCTTTAGTTATTCTCTTTTTCTAAAATAATACTATTTATTAAATATATAGTATCAGGATGAATTAAGCTTTCTTTTTCTATACTATAATTAATTGCTCTTTTAGCAATATACAATATTCCTTCATTTAAGTCTGTATTACTAATTTCTCTTGCTTTTATTAGTTCTTCATTTTTTCTTGTTTCATCCGTTTTGTCTGCTATATAAATTATTTTATCAAATATAGTCATATTGGGATTTCCTGTTGTATGATAACGAATTGCTTGCTTCATATCTTCCGAAAATCCAAATTCTTTACCACAAATATCTGCACCAATTTTAGAATGCCACAATCCCATCTCTCTTTTTTCAATTTCATCCAAAATAATTTCATTTTCTTTTACATATTCTATTGCTTTATCTTTTGGCATTTCTTTCGCTATATCATGTGCAATACCTACAAGCTTTGCTTTTTCCTCATCAATGCCATAAATTTTAGCAAGTTCCACAGCTCGTTTTGATACTCCTAAACAATGCTTGAACCTTTTCTCAGACATTGAATTTTTTACTATTTTTTCTATTTCCTCATACTTCATTTTTACCACCTTTTCCTAAGTAGTATATACTTATTTTTTTAATTAGTAAAGTTTCTCATTAAATTTACAGTATATTATCATCCCTAAATACTATATACATAGTTTTACTTTCTATTTTTTCATTTTTTTAAATTTTTCTTATTTTCTTTTTCTAGCATAATATCTGCAATTTGATTTTTTTTAGTTAATTTATTATCATTTATGTATTGATAACTTAAAGCATTTTCTTTACTAACAACAGATTGTCCTAGTTCTTTTTCCATATCTTCTTTTGCAACTTTCGCTACATGTCCTCCTTTTTTCGCAATTTTTCTATTTTCTTCTAGTCCATAAGGTTTATGCTTTTTTGCAAGCTCTCTTGTTGCAATTTCACCTAAATTGGCTAAAGCTACTTCAACATCTGTCATATTATCTCTTAATGATTCTTTTCTAATATTTTTATAATCCTTATATTCACTAGCCTTCATTCCAGACCATTCTTGATATATTTCATTTGTTAGTACTGCATATTCATAATTTTGTTTTATTCCATTTGCTTTCCATACATCTGTTAATTTCTTTCTATCCAAAATTCC
>CANQZT010000034.1 GCA_947628335.1 uncultured Clostridia bacterium
ACCTGACCTAATGCATGAACACCAGCATCAGTTCTACCTGATGCATTTAATTCAATATTGGACTCTTTAGTTATTTCCTCTATTACTTTTTCAATTGTCCCTTGTATATTTAATTTATTAGGCTGTTTTTGCCATCCGATTAAACTCTTTTCCATCATATTCGATTGTTAGTTTGATATTTCGCATATTATTATCTCCCGACTTTAGTCATTACTACACATGTGTTTCCTCGTCATCTCAAGCAGATTTAATTCTGTAAATCCTACTATTTGTGTTTTCGATCGATCTTTTTTTAAATTCTCTTTTAAAATATTAACTATTTTTTCTTTATGTTCTTCTTCTTTCATATCAATATAATCTATAATAATAATTCCACCTATATCACGCAAACGCAATTGTTTTGCTATTTCTACACTTGCTTCTTTATTTACTGTATACACAGTTTGTTCTAAACTTTTATTTCCTATATACTTTCCTGAATTAACATCTATTGCTGTCAATGCTTCTGTCTTATCTATAGTTATAAAACCTCCACATTTTAACCATATTTTCCTATTATCTAATTTTTCTAACTGTGCATCAATACTATACATATCTAAAATACTATCTTCTTTTTTTAGTATAACTGCTACTTTAGAATTTACTTCTTTTACCATTTCTTGTATTTTTTCATATTGCTTTTCATCATTTACGATAATTCTTTCAATATCCTGATCAACTAAATCCACCAAAATACGATGAACAATTCCTGGATTTTTATATACTAATTTAGGAATATTTTGTGTATTTTTTGTTTCCTTCTTTATTTTATTCCATCTTGATTGTAAAAATTTTATATCTTCAACAATTTCTTCTTCTGTTTTCCCTATAGCTGAAGTTCTTACTATTATTCCTACATTTTTAGGTATATTTTTTTGAATTATATTAATTAATCTTTCTTTTTCTTTCTTGTCCTCTATTTTTTGTGAAATTGTTATAAAATCTGATTCTGGCATATATACGCAAAATCTACCTGCTAAATTAATATGTGTAGAAACTCTAGCTCCCTTTTTATTTGTACTATCTCTTTTCACTTGCACTAATATAGGCATCCCCACTTTTGCTACATCTTTTATATTACTTTTTTCAATAATTGCATTAGGATCACTAATTTTAGTATCTTGTTTTGGTAAAATATCCTTTAAATGAATAAATGTATTTTTATTTTCACCTATATCTACAAAAGCTGCTTGCATCCCTTGTAATACATTTTGAATTTTTCCTAAATATATATTTCCTTCTAGTCTTTTGGTCTCATTATTTTCTAAATATCTTTCAATAAGATTTCCATTTTCTACAAGCATAATTGTTTTATTTTTTTCCTTATCTACATTAATTATTATCTCTTTCACTTAAGTTTCCTCTCTTTTTAATTGTATTTATTCATTGCAATATCAATTCCATTTTGTATTATTTCTTTTACTGCTAAAGATGCCTTTTCTACTCCTTTTTGAAGCATATTATATTCTTCGTCTGGAATAAAACCTAAAACATAATTTATCATATCATTTTTGTATTTTGGTTTTCCAATTCCTATACGTATCCTTGGAAAGTCTTCACTTGATAATTCCTGTACAATTGATTTCATTCCATTATGACTTCCTGAACCGCCCTTTTTCCTAATCTTTATTGTTCCTTTTTCTACATCCATATCATCATATAAAATTATTATATTTTCATTTTCTATTTTATAAAAATTAACAAATTCGCGAACAGCTTGACCACTTAAATTCATAAATGTCTGTGGTTTTACTAAAATCACTTTATTACTTCCAATTATTACACTCCCATAAAGTGAACTAAATTTTTTCTTATTTATATTTATATTATATATTTCTGCAATTTTATTAATTGCATCAAATCCCATATTATGCCTTGTCCTTGCATAATCCTCCTCTGGATTTCCCAGACCAACTATTAAATACATTTTTTCTCCTTTTACTATACTTCTTGTGTTCCTTTTAAATATTCAATATATTCCTCTAAACAATAACCTTTTTCATTCATCACTTTTGCATGTTCTTTACCAACATACCTCCAATGCCAAGATTCATAACTAATTCCAGTTATTTCTTGTTTGTCTTCTGGATATCGTAAAATAAACCCATAATTTTCTGCATTTTTTTGTAACCATTCAAATGCCTTTGTATCTTCAAATTCATTAGTTACATCATTAAAATCTGCTGCAAGGCCCAAATTATGTTCACTCATTTCTGGTCTTTGTACTAACATCTGTGCTAATCTCTCTGCTTCTTCCTGATTGTTACCCTCATCTATATAATACTGAACTTTATTTTTAAATAACTCTTCCTGCCTTTCATAACTTCTATATGCTGATGCTACCCAAACTTTAGTTATGTTTTCTTTATACATAGCATTAATCATATCTTTTAAATATGAAATCGCCCTTTTGTCAAACTTAATACCATCATCTAATTCTTCTAATTCTGGAACATACTCTCTACTTACAGAGTTATATTTATTTACAAGCTTTAAATTCCATTGCTCTAATAACTCAGAATTAGCATTATTTTGAGTTATACTTTCATCATTAAATACTTGGGCAACTTCATTACTTATTTCTTGGTTACTCTGTTTTTTACTATTTATCTGTTCTTCTCCTATTTCTTTTTTTGAACTAAATAAAGATAGAAGAGCTGAAATAGCAAGCCACAATCCAAATATTGCAAATGAAAAAACTATCAAAATTAGCAATATTCCTCTTATAAATTTTTTCCTATTTTTTATATGTAACATACTCATCTCTCTTCTTTCGTCTATTCCTTACCCTATTTTAAAGTTTTTAATTCATATTGTCAATGTATTTTTTTGTAATTTTGCAATTAAAGCTTTTATTTTTATACCTTTTTCCGAAAACATTCTTTCATGCTCTGTTTCTATATTATTTTGTATATTTTCTGCATGTAAATCGTACGTTTTCCAAATAATTTCATATCCTGCTTCTTCAAAATATCTTAGACTAGACATAAACAAACCATCATCATCTGTTTTAAAATGAATTTCTCCTCCTTCTTTTAGAAAAACTTTATATTTTTCTAATTGTCTTGTGTGCGTCAATCTCTTTTTCTGATGTTTTCCCCTTGGCCATGGATTACAAAAATTAATATATATTTTATCTACAACATCTGTTTTATCCATCATCTCTAATATTCTTTCTATATCACATCTTACAAGTTTTACATTATCAATTTGCCTTTGCTCTTTATTATACATCTCTTCAATTTTTCTTTTTGCGAGCCCCAACATTGCATCTATTAAATCTACTGCTATATAATTAATCTGTGGATTTTGTAATGCTATATTAGATATAAATCCACCCTTGCCACACCCAAGTTCCATATTTATTGGATTTGTATTTTTAAAAACATCCTTCCATTTTCCTTTATATTCCTCAGGTTTATCTATATAAAATTCACATTTTTCAAGTTCTGGTCTTGCCCATGCTCTTTTTCTTATCCTCATAGTGTTTCTCCATTTCTTTTTTCTTTGATAAATATAATAATATATTTTTTGACAATATTCAAGCAAATATTACTTTTTTATGCTTAATATATATTTGAAATGAAAAAATAAACCTAAAATTTTCTATTAAACACACATTTTTAGAAAATCTTAGGTTTATCATCATTTAACTAAATTACTTTACGCACTTTTTAATTCTAGTCTTAATTTATCTGCAATCATTGCTATAAATTCTGAATTAGTTGGCTTTCCTTTTGCTGCAGATACTGTGTAGCCAAAAATACTTTCAACAGCTTCTTGTTGACCTCTTCCCCATGCTACTTCAATTGCATGACGAATTGCTCTTTCTACTCTTGATGGAGTTGTTGCATATTTTTCTGCTATTTCTGGGTACAATTGCTTTGTTATTTGATTTATTACATCTATATCATTTACTACTAGCATTATAGCTTCTCTTAAATATTGATATCCCTTTATATGTGCTGGGACTCCTACTTCGTGAATAATATTTGTTACTAATGCTTCTAAATTTTCTTGGTTCTTTTTAGTTGATTCTGGAATTTCTATGTATGGTGCTTTAATTTCTCTTGTCATCATTGTTACATTTTTAAATTGAGATGGTTGATAATTTTTTAAATCCTTTATTCTTTTTAATAATAATTTTATGTCAAATGGTTTTACTACATAATACTCTGCTCCTAAATCTAAAGCTCTTTGTGTTATTTTATCTTGACCTACTGCTGATAACATTATACAAAGTGGTGTTTTTCTTAAATTTGCATTTGCAATTTTTTCTAACACACCAATTCCATCTAAATGTGGCATAATTACATCAAGTAACACAATATCTGGTTGCGTATTAGATAACATCTCAAATGCTTCATTTCCATCTCTCGCCATACCTATAACTTCCATTTCTTCCTCTTGTTCAACATATCCTGCCAAATTGTTAGCAAATTCACTATTATCATCTGCTATTAATACTGTAATCTTATCTTTCACTTCTATTCCTCCTAAATCTTTTAAAATAATTTGTAAAAATTTTACATTTCGAATTATATTATGTTTTAATTTTAAATGCAATAGTTTGCTGGAAATTTTTTCAAATTTCTTTCAAAACCTTTCATATCACTGTGTTTGTTTTTATATATTTTTCGTCAATTATATCAAATTTTGTCATTTTAAGAATTTTTTTATCTAATTCTTTTTTCATTATATTAAAAGTTTTATTAGGAACTTCTATCCAAAATTCTACATTATTTGAATATTCTTCTTTTACTATTGAAATATTATTTTTTCTGCAATAATATTTAAAATTTTCTATTTCTGCATATGAAATAGTTACTTTTATTTGCTTTCCTCTCTCCATTGTTATAATTTTGGCTTCTTCTAAAGCTTTTGAAGTTACCTCACTATAGGCTCGTACAAGACCTCCGGTTCCTAAAAGTATCCCTCCAAAATATCTTGTAACTATTGCTAATACATTGCATAATTCATTTCCCTTTAATATAGTAAGCATCGGAAAACCAGCCGTTCCTGAAGGTTCTCCGTCATCACTACTTTTTTCTATCATATTGCCATCTTTATCTTGTACAACATATGCATAACAGTTGTGTCTTGCGTCATGATATTTTTTCTTAATTTGTCTTATAATTTTTTCTGCATCCTCTACTGATTCAATATAGAAAAGACTTGATATAAATTTTGATTTTTTTTCAATAATTTGACTAGAAATACTTTCCTCAATTGTTTTAAAATTTTCCATGTTTTCCTCCACCTAATTCAAACCTGCTGTAAATCCTGTTGAGTAAGCAATTTGTAAATTAAACCCTCCTGTATACGCATCAACATCTATAATTTCTCCTGCAAAATATAATCCCTTTATTAACTTAGACTCCATTGTTGATGAATTTATTTCCTTAATATCTATTCCTCCTGCTGTAATAATTGCTTCATTAATATCCCCAAATCCTTTTATAGTAATATTGAATCTTTTTAATAACTTAACAAGCCTATGTCTTTCATTTTTATTAATTTCATTTACTTTTTTATCTGGAAAAATTTCTGATAAACTAACAATTGGTTCTATTAGTTTCTTAGGTAATAAATTTTCTAAACTATTTTTGAATTGCTTATTCTTAAACTCTTCAAAATCTTTTAAAATTCTAGAATCTAATTTTTCTTCTGATAATGCTGGCTTTAAATCAATTGATAATATTATTTTATCCTCTTTTAACAAACTTTCAATATTTTTTACTCTTAGTAAATGTGCAGATGCACTCAATATCGTTGGACCTGATACTCCATAGTGTGTAAAAATCATTTCCCCAAAATCTTCATATATTATTTTGTTGTTTTGTAGATTTATAAATTTAATTCCTACATTTTTTAGACTTAATCCTTGTAGATCTTTACATATTTTTTTTTCACTACTTATAAGAGGAACAAGAGATGGTTTTATTGGCGTTATATGATGACCTAAATCTTGTGCCATTCTATACCCATCACCTGTAGAGCCTGTTGCTTGATAACTTTTTCCACCTGTTGCTAAAATCACTTTATCTGCAAACATTTTTTGTTGTTCTGCTTTTCCTACTTCTTTATAAGTTACTCCTACTACTTTTTTTTCTTTTTCTAAAATATCAATTACTTCTGTATTTGTCTTTATTTCTACTTTTAAATCATTTAATTCTTCTAGTAAAGCATTTAGTACACTAATTGATTTATCACTTACAGGAAATATTCTATTTCCTCTCTCTTTTTTCACTTTCACATTATGTTTTTCTAAAAGCCTAATAATATCTTCATTCGTAAAATTATTAAAAGCACTATAAAGAAATCTACCATTTCCTGGAATATTTCCGTATAAATTCTGACATATCTAAGCTGCTTGTTATATTACATCTTCCTTTTCCTGTAATTAATAATTTTTTTCCACATTTATTCATTTTTTCTAATATAGTTACTTGATTTCCCTGTTTTGCTGAACTAATTGCAGAAAGCATACCGTGCTGGTCCTCCACCAATTATTAATATTTTCATTTACTTATTCCTTTCTAAAAACTTCCTGCATAATGAAAGAGCAAACATTTGAGATTTTTTTGCAAGATTTCTATCATATTCTTCTTGTAATATTACATTATCCGAAACTACGCGAATTCCAATTATAGGAATTTTATATTGATTTGCTATTTTATAAACTGCAATTGTTTCCATATCTTCTCCTAATACTTCATATTGCTCATTTAGCAATTCTATACGATCAACCTCATTGTTCCAACAATCTCCACTTCCTATTGTCCCATAAAAAACATTACCATCACATATTTCATTTTCATATTTTTTTATAAATTCTATAATATTTTTATTGGCTTCTATTTCCTCTGGCAATTCCGTATCATCATAAAATGACTGTAATCTCCAATTCATAGAATTACTTCCCTCTTCTTTTTTACAATATGGTGTTATATATGAATTAATATTTATAGCCTTTTCTCCTACTATTAAATCTCCTTTATGTATTGTTCTTCCAAATCCGACCTACTGTTCCTTGATTTATAATAATATTAGGTTTAAATTCTTTTATTCCTAAAATTGTTGAAACTGAAGCATTAATAATTCCTATATTGGTTTTTGAAACTACAATATCTTCTCCATTTAATTTTCCAATAAAAAATTCATATCCATCTACAATTTTATTTTCTATCTGCTTTAAGTTATCTATTAAATATTCAACTTCTACATCCATTGCACCTTGAATCAAAATCATTATTTTTCCCCCTCTTATATTTGCTTTTTATTACATATTAGATATGGCTCTTAATACACCTAATTTTCCATATTCATATGTAAGACTTCCTTGCATAAATGCTATATATGGAGGTCTAATAGGAGCATCACAAGATAATTCTATTGAAGAACCTTGCGTAAAAGCTCCTGATGCCATAATTACCTGATCAGTATATCCTGGCATATCCCATGGCTCTGGTATTGATTTTGAATCTACAGGAGAACCCATTTGAATTCCTTGACAATATTTTATTAATGGTTCTTTTTCTCCAAATTTTATAGTTTGAACAATGTCAGCTCTTTTTTCGTTATATAATGGTGACGGTTTATATCCCAATTTTTCTAATATTCTACTTGCAAATACAGCTGTTTTCAAACTATTTGCTACAACACTTGGTGCAAAAAATAAGCCTTGTAAAATTTGCTTATTTATTCCCAATGTTGGGCCCACTTCTTTTCCTTGACCTGGAGACGTTAATCTTTCTGCACATAACTCTACTAAATCTTTTTTTCCTGCAATATATGCACCATTTGGTGCAATTCCTCCACCTAAATTTTTAATTAAAGAGCCCACTATCACATCTGCCCCTACTTCTGCTGGTTCTTTAGTACCTACAAATTCACAATAACAATTGTCAATCATAATTATTACTTCTTTATTTATCTTTCTAATTTCCCTTATAATTTCTTCTACTTGTTCTATTTGAATGCTATTTCTTAAAGAATATCCTCTCGAACGTTGTATTTCAATTAATTTAACTTTTCCATTTTTTAATCTTTCAATAATTTTTTCTTTATTAAATTCATTATCTATTAATTCAATCTGCTCGTAGTTAATTCCAAATGATTTTAATGAACTTGCGTTTTCTTGTATACCAATTACAGAATCCAGTGTATCATATGGCTTCCCGACAAATACTAAGCATAGTATCTCCTGGTCTTAAAAGTGCAAATAGGCATACTGTTAATGCATGTGTTCCTGAAATAAACTGTCCTCGAACTAAAGCATCTTCAGCACCTAATACATTAGCAAATACTTTTTCTATAGTATCTCTTCCTACATCTCCATATCCATATCCAGTTGTACTATTAAAGTGCATATCTGAAATATTATTTTCTTGAAATGCTTTTAATACTTTCAATGAATTTAATTCACAAATATTATCAATTTCTTTAAAAATCTCTTTTATGTCTTCTTCTGTCTGTTTTGCAAGTTTTAATACTTCTTCTTTTATTCCAAATTCTTGATACATCGCTTTCTCCTCATTTTAAACTATTGAATATTAGTATAGTAACTTTCACCATATCCATAATATACTTTATAGTATTTTCCTAAAAATTCTGGCTCTAAATTAGTTTCTTCTAATTTATATGTTGGTTCTACAATTATCTCCCCTTCTTTATTCATAATTCCCCAAAGTTCGCCTTGTCTAATTCCTGCATATCCATAATCATTAAATTCTGTTACTTTATCATATACATAATCAACAACTACATTACCTAATTTATCTACATATCCCCACTTATCATCTTTTTTAGATGCTAATAGTTTATTATCTTTATAGATTTCACTTGTTTGCAGTTCTTTGCCATAAAAATCAAAATACTTTGAATCTTGATTAGATGATACTTGTATATAATTATCCTTTTTGTATATTAACGCATTATTTATTGAATATATCTGTTTTAAATTCTTTGAATATAAATCTGTTTTATTTTCTGTTAGAATTTTTGCTTCTATTATAGTTGTATCATCTATTTTCTGTAATACTTCATAAATAAAATTAACCATTGTTTTATCATTTGTATTAATTATTCCTAAGCTTCCATTTTCGTTTGATGCAATAAAATAGTCTTCAAATAAATATTCAAGATAATTATATTTATTGTCAACCAAATTTCTTTTTTGGCTATCTACAATACCATAAAGCCCCTCTTCATTAATAGTAATATAGTAATTATCATTATCTGTTTTTAACATTGATGTATATCCTAAACTTTCAATTTTATTTCCATTTACATCAAAATAATTATTTTCACCATTTTCTATTGCTTGTATATATACACCTTTTACTTCAATTTCATCATATTCTATTGGAATTATTGTATTTCCATTTATATCTATAATTCCATACTTTGAATTTCTTTGGACTTCAAAAATTTTATTATTTTTATCATACTCTATTCCTTGATACGAATATGGAATTAAAACTTTTTTATTTTTTATAATTCCATACTGACCATTTTTACAAACATTTAAATATACATCATTATCATCTATATCTAAAATTCTGGAAAGTTCATTATATTCTGTATCAAGTATTTTTTTTAATTTATTATTAATGTATCCATATCTATATCCATCAGTTGTTTTATTTTTTGTAATATATCCAGATAATGCATACTGTTTATCTTCTGTATAAAAACCATCAGCTGTAATTTCATCATATTCCTCTTTTATTAGCGTTGCACCTTTTACATTAATAACACCATATTTATCATTTCTTTTTACTAATAATTCACTTTCTTTATTTACCAATCCTTTTATTTCTTCATAAATTGGCTTAGTAATTACTTTTCCATTATAATCAATTAATCCATATTTTCCATCTTTCTTATATTGTAGAACTGTTTTTTCATATGGAATATTAGTTACAATTCCATTAATTGCTATTGCTGTTACCTCTTCAAATTGATCTAAAATAACCTCATTCTTTTCATTTAATACTGTATTTTTCTCATCTTTTTCACAAACAAAAACATCTTTTTCTGGATTAGGTATTTTTACACTGTCATAAATTGGCTCTACAATTACCTCTCCTGATATAGCTATAACACCATATTTACCATTTTCATTTAATGGATAATATTTATAATTCGATACTTCTGTTACACAATATTCTTTTTTCTTATTATCTAAAAATAAATATATACTAACTCCTATTATAATTAATAATGCAACTACAACTATTATTTTTATTTTATTATTCTTAATTTTCTCCATTTATATTTTGTCCTTTCTTTCTCAAAATTCTATATAATTATTATCACATAGTTTTTGTTTATTCTTATGTTTTATTTAACGTATTATTTTTGCAAACTTTTACTTTTATAATTCGTTTATCTTCATATTCTTCAATTTTGTAAGTAACATCATTAATTTCAATAACAGGTTTTTCTTCATCTTCTGGAATTCTTCCTAATTTCTCTTGTATAAATCCTGATAATGTATCATAGTCTCCTTCTTCAATTTCAACTCCTAATATTTTACTTAAATCACTTACATTTATACTTCCACTAACAAGATAAGTATTATCATCTATTTTTTCACATTCATTTTCGATTTCATCATATTCATCAAATATATCTCCTACTAGTTCTTCTATAATATCTTCCATTGTAATTAGACCTGCTGTACCTCCATATTCGTCTAATACAATTGCTAACTGATTTTTGTTTTTTTGTAATTCCTTAAATAATTCATCAATTGGTTTCGAAAGTGCAACAAAATATGCTGGTCTTATAATATTTTTTAATTTTATATTGTTCTTATCTTTTACATATTTTAGTAAATCTTTTAAATATAATATCCCTTTAATATCATCAATATTTTCTTCATATACTGGAATTCTACTATACGTATATTCTTCTAATTCTTCAATCAATTGGCTAACATTAGTCTCTATATTTAATGCATATATATCTGTTCTGTGTGTCATAACTTCTGAAACAGTAGTGTCATTAAATTCAAAAACATTATTAATTAGTTCTTTTTCATTTTCTTCTATCGAACCTTTTTCTTCTCCTTCATCTACCATCATCTTTATCTCTTCTTCAGTTACAACCTCTTCATCTTTTTCAGATACTCCAAATAATTTTGATATTAAGTTTGTAAAAC
>CANQZT010000035.1 GCA_947628335.1 uncultured Clostridia bacterium
TATCATTAAAACAAACAAAAGTAGGAGATAGATATGTATTAGAAGAAATGCTAAAAAATGGATATAATCTTGGTGGAGAACAATCAGGTCACATTATATTCTTAGATTATAATCCAACAGGAGACGGAATTTTGACATCATTAATGATGATAAAAATTTTGTTAGAAAAAAACGTTTTAGCATCGGAACTTTGTAGTATAATTAATATATATCCACAAGTACTAATAAATGCAAAAGTTTCATCAGACAAAAAATATGATTATGAAAAGGATAAAGAAATAAAGGAAAAAATTGAAGAACTAGAAAAAGAATTTTCTAGTAATGGCAGGATTCTTATAAGACCTTCTGGAACAGAACCATTAATTAGGGTTATGATAGAAGGTGAAAATAAAGAATATATAGCAACAAAAGCAAAAGAATTAGCTATGCTAATTGAAAAAAAACTAAAGTAAAATTAAGGGGGAAAAATTTATGTTTTTAATTAACGTTGCAAATCCATGGATATTACTTATTGCATTATTTATAACACTATGTTTTACTTATATTGGAAAGGAAGGAAAAAATGCATATGTGGCATTAGTACCATTGATTGTATTTCTTATATTACTATTAATGCATGGTATGCAATATATGGTATTTCATTTACAATATGAAGATATGGGCCCAATCTTAGCTAGATGCTTATTAGTTGATTTTATTATGATATTTTTATCATACATATCATACTTATGGATTGATGATATTGAAGCAAAAGCAAAAAAGAAGAAAAGTATTGACGATAGTTTAGAGTGGTTTTGGAAAAAAGTATAACATTAATGGAGGGTAGAGATGAACAACGATAAATTTTTTATAACGACACCTATTTATTACCCAAGTGGAAAGTTTCACATTGGAACTGCATATACAACAGTTGTGGCAGATACAATTAAAAGATATAAAACATTAAGAGGATATGATACATATCTGCTTACAGGTATGGACGAACATGGTCAAAAAATTGAAACGATTGCTAAAGCTAAAGAGATGCATCCTCAGGAATATGTAGACAAAATGGCGAAAATGGCAAAAGAATTATGGAATAAAATGCACATAGAATATGATGATTTTATAAGAACGACAGAGGCTAGACATGAGAAAGTTGTTCAAGAAATTTTTGGAAAATTTCTTGAACAAGGTGATATATATAAAGGTACTTACGAAGGTATGTATTGTGTACCTTGTGAATCATATTTTACCAAAACACAGCTAGTTGATGGCAAATGTCCAGACTGTGGTAGGGAAACAAAGTTAATGAAGGAAGAAGCATATTTTTTCAATATGAAAAAGTATGCTGATAGATTGTTGGAATATTATGATAAAGTAGATTTTGTTACACCTAAATTTAGAAAAACAGAAATGATAAATAATTTTATAAAACCAGGTCTTGAAGATTTATGCGTAAGTCGTACAAGCTTTGATTGGGGAATAAAGGTAAAATCTGATCCAAAACATGTTGTATATGTATGGCTTGATGCATTAACAAACTATATAACTGCATTGGGATACATGTCAGAGGATGATAGTTTATTTAAGAAATATTGGCCTGCAGGGGTACAAATTGTAGGAAAAGATATTGCACGATTTCATTTAATTTATTGGCCAATATTTTTGATGGCATTAGATTTACCTCTTCCAAAGAAAATACTTGTTCATAATTGGATTATGATGAAAGATGGAAAAATGAGTAAATCTAAAGGGAATGTTGTTTATCCAGAATTATTGATTGATAAATATGGATTAGATGCAACAAGGTATTTTTTACTTCGTGAAATGCCTGTTGTTCAAGATGGAGTATTTTCTCCAGAAGAATTTGTAGAAAGATTTAATTATGATTTATGTAATGATTTAGGAAATTTATTAAATAGAACAGTATCTATGGTAAACAAATATCTTGAAGGAAAAATTCCTCAATATGCTGGATGTAGAAATGAGGTTGATGAGGAAATTGAAGAAATGACAAATTCTCAAATAGAAAAAGTAGAAGAATTAATTGAAAAATATGAATTTGCAAATGCTCTTTCAGAAATATGGAATCTAATATCTAGAACAAATAAATATGTTGATGAGACAATGCCATGGACACTCGAAAAAAATGGTGAAACAGAAAAGTTAAAATCGTGTATGTATCATTTGGCAGAAAATTTAAGAAAAATTGGAATAATGCTAATACCTTTCATGCCAGAAACAGCAGAAAATATGTTAAGACAGCTTGGTATAAAACAAGAAGAATTAAAAAAATGGGAAAGCCTAAATAAATATGATTTACTTCATGAAGACATCAAAGTAATTGAAAAAGGTGAACCACTATTTATGAGATTAGATGTTGAAAAAGAAGTAGAATATATTAAAGAAGGAATGAAACATTAAAAAATTACAAGGAGCAAAAAAATGGGAAAATTATTTGTAATTGATGGAACTGATGGAAGTGGCAAACAAACACAATTTAAAGAGTTACAAGCAAGATTAAGTGAAGAAAACATTAGTTATAGAGTAGTAAGCTTTCCAAATTATGAAAGTGAATCATCTTCACTTGTAAAGATGTATTTATCAGGTGAATTTGGAGAGAAAGCCAAAGATGTTAGTCCGTATATTGCCTCTACATTTTATGCAGTAGACAGATATGCAACTTTTAAGAAATACTTTGAGAGCTATTATAATGAAGGAGGTATTATATTAGCAGATAGATATACAACAGCTAATATGGTACATCAAGCTGGAAAAATAAATGATGAAGTTGAAAGAGAAAAATTTTTAAATTGGTTATGGGATTTCGAATTTAAGTTATTTGGTCTTCCAGTACCAACAAAAACATTTTTCTTAAATATGCCACCAGAAGAAGCTATGCATCTTATGGAAAACAGAGAAAATAAATTTACACGTCAACCACAAAAGGATATACATGAAAGAGATAAAGAGCATATAATAGATAGCTATAATGCAGCATGTAGTGTGGCAAAGAAGTATGATTGGTATGAAATACATTGTATAAAAGATGGAAAAATTAGAGAAATAAATGATATAAATGAAGAAATATATAATGAACTAAAGAAATATTTGTAAATTATAGGCAGACAAGAAGTCTGCCAATTTTTAAGCAATGTGAAATGTAATTTATTGAAGAGGAAATAATTATGGAAAAATATGGATTTTTTGGAGGAAGCTTTAATCCTGTAACAAAAGCTCATGTTGAATTAGCACAAGATATTGTAAATAAATACAATTTAGATAAAGTAATATTTGTACCAGTAGGAGATTTCTATAAAAAGAAAAATTTAATAAGCGAGAAAGATAGATATAAAATGTTACAGATCGCAACAAAAACTCATACTAAATTAGAAGTATCTAATATAGAATTGAATGAAACTAAAGAACTAACTACACTTCAAGCATTAAAAAAGATAGAGAGCAAATATCAAAATTCTATAAATTATTATATAATGGGTGCAGATAATATCTATAAAATGTTGAACTCAGAGGATTTAGAAGAATTAGCTCAAAATTACAAATATATAATAATAAAAAGAAATCAAATTGACTGTGATGAATTAATAAAATCTAATAATACATTATTAAATAATAAGAAGAATATACATATTATAGAAAATGACAATCATAAATCCACAAATGCAACAGAGGTTAGAAATAAAATTGAAAATTGTGATTATAATGTAGAACATATTCTGTCAAAAGAAATATTAGAATATATACAAAAAAATAACTTATATAAATAGTTTTAATAGCTTGAAGAAGGTAAATTCTTATGATAAAATAATGAAAAATGGTAAAAAAGGTGGATATAAAATTGAAAAGCGAAATAGAAGAACAATACGAATATATGAAAAAAGTAAATGAAATAATTAAATATAAAGAATTAAAATACAGTATATATACAATGGGATGTCAACTAAATGAAAATGATTCAGAGAAAATTTGTGGTATGCTTGAAGAAATGGGGTATACAAAATCGGATGATATTTTTTGTGCTGACTTAGTAATTTTTAATACTTGTTGTGTAAGAGAAAATGCTGAGTCTAAATTATTTGGAAAAATTGGCGAAATGAAGAAGCAAAAGGAAGAAAAAGGGACTATAATAGCAATTGGTGGTTGTATGATGCAAGAGGAACACATCACTAAAAAGATACATGAAAGTTATCCATATGTAGATATTTTGTTTGGAACGCATACTCTACATAAATTACCACAAGACATTTATAAATTATTGCAAGAAAAGAAAAAAATAGATGATATTATAGATATAGATGGAGAAGTTCTTGAAGGGTTACCAATAAGCAGAGAGGACAACATAAGAGCATCGGTAGCTATTATGTATGGATGTAATAACTTTTGTAGCTATTGTATTGTGCCATATGTGCGAGGTAGAGAAAGAAGTAGAAAACCAGAAGATATACTAAAAGAAATAAATCAATTAGCTCAAGATGGATATAAAGAAATAACTTTACTTGGTCAAAATGTAAATTCATATAATGGAGGAGAGAACTATAGGTTTTCAAATTTGCTTTATGATGTAAATAAAATTGAAGGAATTGAGAGAATACGCTTTGTATCTCCACATCCTAAAGATTTTACAGATGATGTTATTGAAGCAGTTGCAAAATGTGAAAAAGTATGTAAGATAATACATCTTCCTTTGCAAGCAGGAAGTAGTAAAGTTTTAAAACAGATGAATAGAAAATATACAAAAGAACAATATTTAAAGTTGGCAAACAAAATGAAAGAATGTATACCGAATATTGTTTTTTCTACAGATATAATTGTAGGATTTCCAGGAGAAACAGAAGAGGATTTTGAAGAAACGTTGGAAGTTGTAAGAAACGTAAAATTTGAACAAGTATATATGTTTATTTATTCTAGAAGAGTTGGAACTCCAGGAGACAAGATGGAAAATCAAATACCAAAGGAGATAAAGCATAAAAGATTTGAACGTTTAAAAGCACTTGTGGAAAGTCAAATTGCAGAAAATAATAAAAAGTATATAGATACTATTCAAAAGGTATTAGTAGAAGGAAAAAGCAAGAATAATGACGCAATGCTTACAGGAAGAACAGATACCAATAAAGTAGTTGTTTTTGAAGGAGATAAAAGTTTAATTGGAAAATTATTGGATATAGAAATAGTATCAGAACATATGTGGTATTTAAAAGGAATAATAAAAAAATAAAAGATAGAGAGGAATAAAAAATGGCAGAGTTTTCTCCAATGATGCAACATTATTTAAAAACGAAAAATGAATATAAAGACTGTATATTATTTTACCGATTAGGTGATTTTTATGAAATGTTCTTTGATGATGCAATAACTGTATCAAGGGAATTAGAACTTACATTAACTGGAAAAGATTGTGGTCAAGATGAAAGGGCTCCTATGTGCGGAGTGCCTTTTCATGCTGCTGAAATTTATATTGCAAGATTAGTAGGAAAAGGGTATAAGGTTGCAATATGTGAACAATTAGAAGATCCAAAACAAGCAAAAGGAATTGTAAAAAGAGATGTAATAAGAGTAGTAACACCTGGTACTGTTATAGAATCAAACTTATTAGAAGAAAAGAAGAACAATTATATAATGTCTATATTTAAAAGTGGAATATATTTTGGAGTTGCTATTTGTGATATATCTACAGGAGAATTTTATGCAACTCAAATTAATGCGAATAATAACTTTGAACGTTTATTAGATGAAATTTCAAGATTTACTCCATCTGAAATTATTGCAAATAGTTTGTTATATTCAAGTTTGGAAGAAATTGGAAAAATAAAAGAAAGGCTTGGAGTATATATATCAGAAGTTAACGAAGAAACTTTTAGTAGAAAAACAGATATATTGGTAGAAAACTATGAAATAATAACTGACAAAGGAGAAAAAATAGAAAATTTTGAAAATAAACTTTTGACAGTTTCAGCAATAAATGGACTTTTAGATTATTTAAATCAAACACAGAAAATAAAGTTAGAACATATAAATACAATACAAATATATAGTACTAATAAATATATGGCATTAGATATAAGTGCAAGGCGAAATCTTGAGATAACAGAAAGAATGAGAGATAAATCTAAAAAGGGTACTTTATTATGGGTACTAGATAAAACTTCTACATCTATGGGGGGAAGAGCTTTAAGAAGATGGTTAAATGATCCATTAATAGATAAGAGAGAAATAACTAATAGATTAAATGCAGTAGAAGAGCTAAAAGACAAATTAATGTTAAGGGGAGAGATAATAGAGAACCTAAAAAAAGTATATGATATAGAAAGATTAATAGGAAAAATATCATATGGTAACGCAAATGCAAGAGATATGATTTCTTTAAAAAATTCAGTAGGAAAATTGCCAGAGATTAAAAAAATATTAGAAAATACAGATTCAGAATTACTTCAAAAATTATATGATGAACTAGATGAATTAAAAGATGTGTATGCTTTAATAGATAAAGCAATTATAGATGAACCTCCTATAACAGTAAAAGAAGGGGGGATGATAAAAAAAGGATATAATGTAGAAGTTGATGAATTAAAGTCAGCAACAACAGATGGAAAAAATTGGCTTATGGAGTTAGAGTTAAAAGAAAAAGAAAAAACAGGAATTAAGAATTTGAAAGTAGGATTTAATAAAGTATTTGGATATTTTATAGAAGTAACAAAATCAAATTTAAATCAAGTACCTGAAAGATTTATAAGGAAACAAACGCTAACAAATGCAGAGAGATATATAACAGAAGAATTAAAGGAATTAGAAGATAAAATATTAGGTTCGCAAGAAAAATTAATTAACCTTGAATATGATTTATTCTTAAAAATTAGATGTGAAATTGCTAAACAAATAAAGAGGATACAAAATTCTGCTAATATAATATCTACACTTGATGTATTAACATCATTTGCAATAGTAGCAGAGGATTTAAATTATGTAAAACCTATAATAACAGAGGATGGAGAAATAGAAATAAAAGGTGGAAGACATCCTGTTATTGAAAAAATGTTGCCGTCAGGTGGTTTTGTAGAAAATGATACATATTTAAATAAAGACAGTGATAGATTATCTGTAATTACTGGACCTAATATGGCAGGAAAATCAACCTATATGAGACAAGTGGCACTAATTACTCTTATGGCACAAGTGGGAAGTTTTGTTCCAGCAAGTGAAGCTAAAATTGGAATAGTAGATAAGATATTTACAAGAGTAGGAGCATCAGATGATTTAAGTATGGGGCAGAGTACTTTTATGGTAGAAATGATGGAGGTTGCAAATATTTTAAAAGAAGCAACTAATAACAGCTTAATAATATTAGATGAAATAGGAAGGGGAACCTCAACATATGATGGATTATCAATTGCGTGGGCAGTTGCAACATACATAGCAGATAAAGAAAAATGTGGAGCTAAAACACTATTTGCAACGCACTATCATGAATTAACAGAATTAGAGAATCAAGTAGATGGAGTAAAAAATTATTCTATAGCAGTAAAAGAAAAAGGAGAAGATATTATATTTTTAAGAAAAATTGTTCAAGGAGGAACAGACGAAAGTTATGGGATACATGTTGCAAAACTTGCAGGAGTACCAGCACCAGTAGTAAAAAAAGCAAATGAAATTTTAAAAAGTCTTGAACGAAAGAGTGCAATGTCTCAAAATATAGATAAAAAACAAAATAATAAACAACCAGCAGGCCAATTAGATATGTATAATTATAAATTAGCAGAATTAGCTCATCAAATAGACAAAATAAACCTAGATGAATTAACTCCAATAGAAGCATTAAATACACTTGTAAAATTAAAAGAAAGTGTATCTTAAAAAATATAGGTATAAATTTATTAATATACAGAAGGAGAAAAAGATAATGAGTACCATGTTTGAAAGAAAAATAAACTATTATGAAACAGATAGAATGGGTGTTGTACATCATTCAAATTATATTCGTTTTTTAGAAGAAGCTAGATGTTATTGGCTAGATGAAATTGGAATGCCATTTACATTATTAGAAGAGAATGGCATAACAATTCCAGTATTAGCAGTGAATTGTAGTTATAAATATCATGTCACATTTAATGATACTATTATTATATATTTATCAGTAAAAGAATATTCGGGGGTAAGAATGACAGTAACATACAATGTAAAAGATAAAAAGACAGGAAAAACAGTTCTTACAGGAGAAACAAAACATTGTTTCACAAATAGAGAATTAAAGCCAATAAATTTAAAAAAGATAGCTCCAGAATTTAGTAAAAAATTTGAAGATTTAGTGGAAGAAAAATAAAATCAAAAGACACACAAACAAATGTTTACAAACTTTAAAAAAAGTGATACACTATATATAGCGATAAATAAAAGAGGTGAATCTTTTGAATATATATTGTTGTATTGATTTAAAAAGTTTTTATGCTTCAGTAGAATGTGTACAAAGAGGTCTAAATCCATTAACAACAAACCTTGTTGTAGCAGATAGGTCAAGAACTGAAAAAACGATATGTCTTGCTGTAAGTCCTTCTTTAAAGAAATATGGGATACCAGGTAGAGCGAGGTTATTTGAAGTAGAACAAAAAGTAAAAGAAATAAACTATAAAAGAAAAGCTAAAATTAAAAATCGAGAATTTATAGATAAATCATATAATGACATAGAACTTGAAAAAAATCAATATTTAAAATTGGAATATATTGTAGCGCCACCAAGAATGTCAAAATATATGGAATATAGTATAAAAATTTATAATATTTATTTAAAATATATTGCACCAGAAGACATTTATGCATATTCGATAGACGAAGTATTTATAGATTTAACAAAATATTTAAAAACAGCTAATATGACGCCAAGACAGTTGGTAACCAAAATATTAAACGACGTTATTAAAACAACAGGAATAACTGCAACAAGTGGAATAGGAACTAATATGTATCTTGCAAAAATAGCAATGGATATAGGAGCTAAACATGTAAAATCGGATAAAAATGGTGTAAGAATTGCTGAGCTTGATGAAATAACATATAGAAAGTTATTATGGAGCCATAGACCGTTAACAGATTTTTGGAGAGTGGGAAAAGGATATGCTAAAAAACTAGAGGAAAATAATATATTTACAATGGGAGATATTGCAAGGTGTTCTATAGAAAATGAAGAGTTGCTTTTTAAATTGTTTGGTATAAATGCTGAGTTGTTAATAGATCATAGTTGGGGATATGAACCTTGTACTATGAAAGATATAAAAGAATTTAAGCCTGAAAAAAACAGTTTAAGTTCTGGTCAAGTATTACATTGTCCATATGACTATAACCAAACAAAACTGATAGTAAAAGAAATGACAGATTTATTAGTTTTAGAATTAGTGGATAAAGAATTAGTCACAAATCAACTTGTTTTAACGATTGGATATGATGTAGATAATTTAACAAATTCGCCAATGAAAAAATCGTATAATGGGGAAATAACTATAGATCGTTATGGAAGAAAAATACCAAAACATGCACATGGAACAATTAACTTAAAAAATAGGACATCTTCTACAAAAGTAATAATGGAAGCTGTGGAAAAATTGTATGAAAGAATTATAAATAAAGAATTATTAGTTAGAAGAATAAATATTGTAGCTAATAATTTAATAAATGAAAAAGAAATAGAGCAAACAAAGGAAAACGAGCAAATTAATTTGTTTATAGACTATAAAAAACAAGAGCAAGAAAAAGTAGAAGAAAATCAAAAAAGAAAAAAGGAAAACAATCTACAGCATGCAATAATAGATATAAGAAAAAAATATGGTAAAAATGCAATTATAAAAGCAATGAACCTTGAAAAAGATGGAACGACAATAGAAAGAAATTCTCAAATAGGAGGCCATAGAGAATAGAAAGGAAAGAGGTTTATGAATAAATATGATGATATTATAAATTTACAACATCATGTATCTGAAAAACATCCTAAGCTTAGTATGGAACAAAGAGCAGCACAATTTGCTCCATTTGCAGCATTGACGGGATATGGAGATGCGATTAAAGAAACTACTAGAAATAAAGTACACTTTTAAAGCATATGTTGAATTATGTAAATTAAAGTGTTATAATAAATATGATACCAATAAATATTTTCTTTTAGAAGGAGGAATTTTTATGAAACGGATTTTTACTTATGTAGTTTTGGGAGTGTTGCTGCTAATTTTAACAGGTTGCGCTTTTCAGACGAATGACAATGATGCACAAATGGAAGAGAAATTAAAGCAGTTGCAAGAAACAGTGGCTGTTTTGCAAGAACAAAATGCAAAGGAACAGGAAGAACAAAAAGTAAAGGATGAAGAAGTACAATTCTATTATACTCCCATAAATGCTGATTGGGGGACACAAGAAGAAGATACACAACCGATAAATCCGTATGATTCTATTGAAGAAGCAAAAGAAAACGTAATTCGCTTGAATGGATATGTAAATATCGATTCAGTAAATGGTTATGACATAAAGTTTTTAATATGTCAAGCCAAAAAGTTATCTGTCACATATGAGAACTATGGCAAGATAAAGCACGCCAAAGTACAAAAAGATAACGGAATTGCTGAGGTTGTCCTTCCCGCTTTAGGTGGAGACTGTGCTCAAAGAGACTATTGGGTGCAATTTACCTATGGACCAAAGAAGGATCGGATTTCAAAATATTTATTTTTTGAAATTCCAGTAGAATAAAATAAAGTTTCTCCAAAAAGTGCATGCATTGCATGCACTTTTCAAATATAATATCATACATTTCTATAAATCTTCTTGAAATTCTTTGTTTAGCTTTTGAATTGCTTTTGTTTCAATTCTAGATACATATGAACGAGAAATGCCCATCATAGATGCAATTTCATGCTGTGTTTTTGGTTTTTTTCCTCCTAGACCAAAACGTAATTCTAAAATTGTTTTTTCTCTATCTTTCAATGCAATTTTCATTTTTTCATATAGTTTTTTTGCTTTCATCTTTAAATCAATTTCATCTTCTATGGATTTATCATCAGTTTCTAATACTTCTAATAATGTAACTTCATTATCATCTTTATCTTTTCCAATGGGTTCATTTAAATATACTTCAGATTTAGTTTTTTTTGATGAACGTAAAAACATCAAAATTTCATTT
>CANQZT010000036.1 GCA_947628335.1 uncultured Clostridia bacterium
CTTGCTTGTGCAACATTAATAGCTGTTTTTGCATTGTTATTAAAAAATAATTCTTCTACTGAAATCGCATCTGGTTTATATGTATCTATAATTTCTTCTAAATCATTATTTAACTTTAGTAATCTCATAGGAAATGATTCTCCTGCATTTGTTAATACTGCACCTGATGTAATTAACTTAAATTTATTTCCTATATAATCTATAATACTATATCCCGTAATCGCAAATCCTGGATCTATTCCTAATATTCGCATTTTTTACTCCTATTTTACATGTTTTCTAATAAAATTCTAAATACAGCTGAAACACTCCAAGCCTGTGCCATTGTTCCTTTAGGTAAAAAAGGTGTCTTTGAATCATATAATTCTGATATACTTCCTACTATTCCATCATTATAAAACATCTTTGGAAATGTTTTTTTAACTGTATCTACAAACTTATCATATTCTTCTTGTAACTCTATTTTTTTGGCTTTATCTTTTTCTTGCGAAATAATATTTTTTAATGCATCATAATAAAGTCCTAATAGCCATGGCCAAGTAATGCCTTGATGATAACTCATATCTCTTTTAAAAGCATCTCCCTCATATACTTCAATATAATTTTTCTCATTTTTTGCAAGCGTTTTTAGACCATATTTATTTAATAGTTTCTTTGTTACTGTATTCAATATTTCTTTTGCCATATCTGAATATGGCTCAACTACAGGATAACCTAATGATAAACTAAATAATTGATTAGGTCTTATTTTACCATCCCCAATTACATCATATAGACATTTTTTCTTAGGGTTATAAAAATTTTCTAGAAAGGCTTTTTTACAATTATCTGCAAGTTCCTTATATTTCTTTGCAAGCTCTTTTTCCTCATATCTTTTCGCAAGTTCTTCCATAATTTTTAATGAGTTATACCATAAACTATTCATTTCAACAGCTTTTCCATTTCTTGGAGTTACTGCAAAATTTCCGTATTTTGCATCCATCCAAGTATTTTGCGTCTCTGGTGTACCACATACTAAAAGGTAATCATTGTCTAAATAAATATTATTATTGTCAAAATCTATTCCTTTTATATATGATTCTATTATATTTTTTAATTTATCATATAACATTTCTTTTATAAATACATAGTCTTTCGTATAATCTAAATATTTTCTTATTTGTTCAAATAATAGTAATGATGCATCTGCGCTATTATATAATGGTCTATTATCAAAACCTGAATATCCATTTGGAACTAAACCAAATTTAATGTTTTTAGTAAATGTAAGCAACACTTCTTTTGCAATATCGAATCTTCCCGATTTTAATAAAATTCCTTCAAATGATATTAAAGCATCTCTTCCCCAATCTAAAAACCAATGATATCCAGCAATTAATGTATGTAAACCAAAACTAGGTCTATACACAACAAAATTATCTGTTGCAATAACATAATCTTTTATTAATTCTTTATACTTATCATCTTGAGTTTTACTTTTTAAATCAATTAATCCTGATTCAAGCATAATTTCATTTATTCTTATGATTTCATTGTTTATAACATCTTTAACTTTTATCTCTTCAATATTTTCTTCTAATGAACATATTATTTCTACTTCTTTTTCTTCTTTTGGTTCTAGCTCAATTTCGTATCTTCCTACAACTGCATGATCTTCTTCTGGATAAAATCCTCTCTTTTCTTCTTCTATATAATACATATTTTTAAATCTATCATTTTCATGTTTTATATAATTACCTACATTTGCTCTAATATAAATTGGCATTTGAGAATTGTCATCAACAATTATTTTTATCTTTCTTCCATCATGTTCTTGTTTTATGTTATACTCATGATTTGTGTTCATTTGATGAAAATCTCTGAAGTTAATAATAGGTGCTAGTATTAACTTTGCTTTTTTATTACCATTTTTAATTCTATATGAAATACAAACTGTATTTTCCATATATTTCATGCATATTAATTTCTTTATTTTTGTATCATTTACTTTATATGAAAATATTGGTATATAGTCCTTCTCAAAACTTTCTTGGTATTTATATCCTTCTGAAATATAGTTTTGACTCATATTTGTATATAAATTGTATTTATTACCATCTATTTCAATGCTTTCGTCAATTTTAGAAAGCACTAAAAATCTTCTTGCTGGTGGAGTAAGTGGAGCAATTAGTAAACCATGATATTTCCTTGTGTTACATCCTATAATAGTTGATGATGCATATCCACCAATTCCATTTGTAATAATCCATTCTTTACTTAATCCTTCTTCTATTGTCAATTGTTTTTTACTATATTTCATTTGTATTTCCTCCATTTATATTTATCTTGTGAAGTTTATTATTTCTTAGCATTTTCTTCTTTTATTTTTTTTAATTTTTCATTCCTTAATTTATCACTTGTTTGTATAGATTCTATTCTCTCTCTATACTTCTCACTAAATTTGCTCGTTCTTTTCATATGCGATTTTTTCTTTATCTTTTCGCTTTTCTTTATAGCTGGTTTTGCATGTTTATTCTTTTGTTTTTGTTCTTTTAACCTTGAATTTAACATTACATATTGAGGATCATTTTGTTTATCTTTAAATTTTAAATCGTCACAAATAATTTGTATAATTGCATCAGATACAGCTCCTGAATCATGTCTTATATTATCATCTATAATTGTAGATAAGTTTCTTTGTAATAATTTTATACCCTTTTCTCTACATTTTTGAAGATCTTGTTCAACTAAATCTTGGCTTCCTTTATTGTATTTTCTTACATATTCAGGAACTACTTCTCCTGTATCATAAATACAATAATCTATAACACCTTCTCCTGCATGATCTATAATTGCTTGTATATGATCTGAAATTGTATAGTTATCAGTTTGACCAGGTTCGGTCATTATATTACTTACATATATTTTTATTGCTTTTGACTCTTTAACTGCTCTTGATACATTTTTTACTAATAAATTTGGAATAACATTTGTATATAGACTACCTGGACCTATAACAATTGCATCTGCCTCTTTTATTGCTTCTATTACACCTGGAGCAGGTACACAATTTGAAGGAGAAATATAAATTCTTTCAATCTTAGTAACCTTATCAAATACAACCTCTGGTATTTTTTCTTTTTCTTCTATTACCATTCCATTTTCTAATTCTGCACAAATTTTTACTTCGTCTAATGTAACTGGCAATACTCTACCTGTTATGTTTAAAACATTTTTTGTTTTTTCAATAGATTCCGTTAAATCTCCATAAAGTTCTTTCATAGCATATAGGTATATGTCTCCAAAAGATAAATCTTTTAGGAAGCCCTCTTGAAAATTTAAGTTTAATATTTTTTCCATAGTTTGCTCATCATATGATAATGCTATTAATGATTCCTTTATATCATCTAGTGGTAACAAGTCTAATTGTTTTCTTGAATTTGAAGGTAATTTGCCATAATCAGAAACAGTTACTATTGCAGTAATATTGTTTGTATAATTTTTAATTCCTCGTAAAACAGTATTTAAGCCACTTCCTCCACCAATTACAACAATATTTGGTCCTTTATTATATACCTTTTTATTAAAAATTAGTGAATTCACATTTACATCTTTTGTTCCTTTTTCTAAACGTAAATCACTTGCTTCTATTAATAATTCCAAAGTCCTCTTTTGAGCAAAAACTATACCTATAATTGTAGCTGTAAACCCTAATACAAACAGTATGATAATTTTTCCTATTTGTATAAATGACATTTCTTGTGTAACTAATATAGAAGAAACTCCATACCCTACTAAAATAATTCCTACTATCATTAGTAAAATCCATCTTTTCATTTTTGTACTTCCTTTAAACCATGACAAAAATCCTTTCATACTTCTCTTCCTTCCTTATTCTTTTTCTCCTATTACTTCTATTTCTAATTCAATTTGTTTTCTAAATCTTTTATATACTTCCTGTTTCGTAAATTCTATTAATTCTAAAACATCTTTTGCTGTTGCATTCCCTGTATTTACAATAAATCCTGCATGTAAATCTGAAATTTTAGCCCCTCCTATTGAAAATCCTTTTAATCCACATTCATCTATAAGTTTTGCACAAATATAGTCTTCTCCCCTTTTAAATGTACTTCCTGCACTTGAATAATTAATAGGCTGTTTTTCTTTCCTATAGGTTGCATATTCTTCCATTTTTGCTTTAATTGCTTCTTTGTTTCCATATTGTAGTTCGATTATTGTTCCAAGTATAATATATTTTTTTTGTATAAATACGCTCTTCCTATATGAAAATTCTTGTTCTTCATTTGTTAGTTCTACAATATTTCCTTCTTCATCCATACAGGTGGTTTTCTTTACAATATCTTTCATTTCTCTACCATGTGCTCCTGCATTCATTCTTATTGCTCCACCAATTGTTCCTGGTATCCCGAGATGCAAATTCAAATCCTGTAAATCCATTTTTCAAAAATTGAACAGCAAGTCCGTGCTAATTTTTCTCCTGCACCAACTTCTACATTTATACTTTTTTCTTTTTTTTCTATATTTAGACCGCATTATAGAAATTATTAAAACAATTCCCCTTATTCCTCCGTCTCTTACTAAAATATTAGTTCCGTTTCCTATTATATATAATGGAATATTCTCTCTTTTTGAAATATCTAGTATATATCTTACTTCTTCTTTTGTTTGCGCCTTTACTAATATATCTGCCTTTCCACCTATTTTAAATGATGTATGTTTATTCATTGGTTCATTTATAAAAATTCGATTAGAATCAATCTTTGTTGATAATTCATCATATATCTTTACATCCATAAATTATCTCCTATATACTATTTATTTGCACTTACATATAACGGATCTCCATTACTTAATTTTTTTCTAGTTGCATTAATCGTTTCACCAGATGCATAATTAACAATATATTCATCTTCTCCTTGTTCTACTATACCAATTTTGGCTAGATCACTTTTATTTAATTTGTAATATGTATCTGATGGTTTATCTAACATTACTCCGAGTTCATTCGCCATTTTATAAATTGTTTCTTTGGGTACTTCTGATCCTATAAGACAATCTTCATCTTTTGTTGCTTTATATTTGACATATTGCTCTAAAACAGCATGTTGAACCATTTCTAATTCTGTTACAAGTTTTGCATCATTTGATTTTTTATGACCCGATATACCTGTGCTTATTCCTACTCCTGCTATAATAACTAGTACTATCATAGTTACAGCAAGAGCAACTAATGTTACACCTTTTTGATTACTATAATTTTTCATTTGTATCTCCTCTCAAAATATATTTCAATCTTATCATTTTTTTTCTAAATTTACAACATAAAATATAATTATTTAGTATTTATCGTATGAATTTAAACATATGTTATCACAAACTTTATATTTTATCAATATAAATAATTTAAAATAAGCAAGGAATCTTACTGATTCTCTGCTTTAATTTATTTTGATATTTCAAGTTATAATATATATATACACATATCCATTAATAATTACATATAGTTCACTTTTTTTGTTCTTTATTAATTCGTAATGAATTATATTACTATTATTTTGCTCAGCAACATTTATTAAATCATCTATACTACTAAGTTGCATTAATTTCAAATTACTAAAATCTGGTTCATTTGTTATTGTTACTATTAATTCTTTATAATATTTCAATACATGTTTTATATTTTTCTTGTATATATCTTCTGGTGTTTTTTTATTTGACTTTTTCATTATTATAACTAGTATTATTGCCCCTATAATAAATATTATAGAAATAGTATAATATATTTTATTTACTGATATTTCTTCTGTAATTGGTGGCATAATTTCTTCTTCTGTAATATCTTGATATTTTTCTTCTATATTTGTTACTGTGCTAGTTATTGGTATATCTAATTCAATATAATCGTTAACTATTTTGTTATTTTCTTCTGAGCCTTGAAGTTTTATATTATATGATATATTAAAATATACTTTCAAAATTGCATTAATACTAATTCCGTATACTTCTTCATAAGAACGTGCTAAATTGTTATAGTATCCATAATCTATATCTACTTTTTTATTTACTGAAAATTCGTTTTTATTGGTATTTGAACTTACATTATCTAAAATTTCAAATTGTCTATTCCATACTTCTTTTCCTTGATCATTATTATTTACTGCTGTTGCTACCATATTTGCTATAATCTTATAGTTATATTCTATATCCGCTTCTTCACTTCCTAAAAAATTATATCTAAATTCTAATATAAACTTATCTACAGATTTCGATGCATAATATAAATCCTTAGGCAAACTACTAGTTGTATAAAATTCATTAGGTTTTAATATTGCTTCATAATTATCACTCTTTTTTGCTTCATACCTATATATACATTTAATATTTTCTTTATATGATAATCCCATTCCCAAAAAAATCATTCCAAATACTATAAACAGTACTATGCAAAAAACAATAATACTATTTTTATCATGATATTTTCTATAGATGCTTTTTTGCTTTTTCATAATAAATTCCTCTTTATTAAATATTTACTTATTTTTTATTAAAATAGTTATATAACCAAACAGATGGCCAACCAATATATTTTATATGAAAAACATATACACCTTTTATTTGCTCTATTGATACTAAATCCATATCTGGCATGTTGTTACTATCCCCTTTTGTTTGATATAATACACTATCATTTGCTTTTACTATACTTATAACTCTATGTGCAATATTTTTGTCATCTTTTGTATATACAATTATTGAATTTTTGGGTATATTACTTAACTCGTAGTCACTTGCTTTCTTAAAAATAACTACATCTCCTTGTTTATATGTTGGAATCATACTATTCGAAAGTATACATATTGGTTCATATTTGAATATTCCTTGCATAAAGCAAACTAATATAACTGCCAAAACAAAAGTAACTACATAATTAAACTTTGTAAAAAAATTTTCTCTTCTTTTTCTTGTGTCTTTTTTCTCTTTTACGAATTTATACTTAAACAATAAATACATAAAAATAGGTAATAATATGCCAGTGGATCCTTTTACATACCAGTCAACATTTGGAAATATTGGCACTAATAGCATACATAAATTTCCTAATATCCTGTAATTTAGTGCAATAACACATGCATCATTTAATATAAAGTACATATATAAAACATTACAAATGATTAATGGAACAATTATAGAACATATATATTTAAACATTTCTTCTTTATTTGAATGTAAATCTACTAATACATTATAATTAATTTGCAAAAGTATTAATAATATGGTAATTCCTACAAGTATTAATTTGTTATTTTTGTATTTTTTAACTAATGCTATTCTTAAAATTTCCATTCCCATAATTGGAATTATTTGAATTACAATATTCTTTAATATTGATACTATTTTATGACTATATGGTGTTTTTGAAAATCCATACATATAACCTAAAGCTAAATATATTCCAATACTTAAAAATACAATAGTTATAAAATATAATAATTGTCTTTTATTTATGTTAAACCTGATATTTACATTTTTTAATATATACAGAAAAACTATTCCCCAACATATTGGGTTTATTATATTTGTGAAACATACAATATAATTCATCTTGTTCCCCTTTTCAAATTTATTATATTTCTGCTGACATTACTATATCTGGAATAAATTTTTCATTCTTTGTAATAATCATTAAATAAATCGATGTTGTTTGATTTTTTTGTATTTGTATCCACCATGGTAATTCAAAACTTGTATTTGTCTTGTTTTGACAAGTAATTTCACTTGGTGATACTTCTAATAATATATTATCATCTCCTAAATAAACATTTGCTCTAACTTTTTTAAAATCATAGTCAGTATCGTTAGTTATATCAATAATATATTGTCTTTCATTTTCAATCTCAGTTTCATATGATGGATTTAGTCTTATATTGAAATTAGTTACTTGTATCTCTGATTTTCTTAACGTTAGCGATGCATTTCCTTTTTTTATAATATCTCCTTCTCTATCTGGTTTTGTTAATCTCCCAGATACTTTAATATAATTTTCAACGTAATATTTTGCATATTCTTCTGCCGTCATTGTATCTTCTTTATCTAAATTTACAGAAAATATAATAGTTACAGTAACTAAACCTCCTTTTTCGATTCTATTATCCCATTTTGTATTTCTTATAATTCTATATCCATCTTCACTTTCTCCATATTCATATGCATGTATTACTTTTTTATTGTCATACATTTTTATTTCCCAATTTTGATAAGTATTTTCTGAATTATTATGAATAATAATGTCATAAAAAAAAACATTCTCCATTTGTTTGGTTTCTAAATATTCTACATCTGGAATCCACTCTTCTTCTTGTTCTAAATTAATAGAAGATGTCCCTGTTATATTTAGAGTTGTATCTAATATTGAATATCCATTAGACATAAAAACAAATGATAATAGAATGCCGAAGCAAATTATTAGTGTATTTCTTTTTTTCCAAAACCTCTTTATTAACTTTCTTTTCATTTTGTTCCCTTCTTTTATATAATTTTTCTTATATTCTAGGAAAGTTATATATAAAAGATAAACTTTCCTAGATTTTCCATTTTATAAAGAAGTATTAATCGGTTTGAACATATTCTATAATTCCTGTAATTTCTTTTGTGGTTATAGATGGCACTTCTGTAACATCTGCATTATACGTAACTTTTACTGTAAATGTAGTTTGCTGGCCTGCTTTTAAAAATTTAGCAGGTGATGTTGTTTCATAACTAATTGCAGGAGAACCTTTTGCATTGTCTGGTGTAAAAGTTATACTATCTAAAGTAGCATTAATTGTTCCTGAATTTTGAATTGTTATTACATATGTGATTGTATCTCCTGGTTTTAACAATTTTGCCTGAAAAGTTGCACTTGTATTAGTATATACAGGCTTTCCTGCATCACACCCTATACTAACCTCTGTAGCACTAATTCCAGTAATTTTAACATTCCATTCTCCTACAATTTCACTGTTTCCATTAATCTTTAATTGAGTAGCAAATGCAGAATATGCAACTGCCATAGCAATAATTACTAAAAAAATTACTACAATTATAATATTTCTAAAATTTTTCATAATTAGCTCCTCTTTCTGCTTTTAACATATCGTGTTCTCCTATATTATATGTATTTAATTTATTTATGTTTACTGTTTTTAATTATTTATATATATGAAAGCGAGCCTAAGATTTTCTTAAAATTTACATTTGATAGAAAATCTTAGACTCGCCATATTTATAATTGTAATAATACTTCCTGCAACTATACTTGCACTTAGTCCACCAAAAATTAATGCTGCAATTAATACAGCTTTATTTTTTTATACTTTCTACTTTTTCTATCATTTTTATACCCTCCATTATAAATTTTATTCTTTAATCAATATTTATTAATTCATATTTTGTTGTTCCTAGTCCAATTTCTTCTGCGTAAGGTAATATATGTCTTCCAATCTGTCTATCTATCCTTTCTTGTAATAGATGAGCCCCTTTATCTTTTGAATTCCATATCATATCAATAAATGCTTGATCATTTGCTACTGGATCTAAAGACGCTACTATTCCTAAATCTTCCATTACAGGATCTGATTGATGCGCATCACAATCACAATCAACTGATAAAAAATTCATTACTGTTATATATACTATTTTCTTATTATTTGCCTCAAAATAATCTGCAACTGATTTTGCTGATTCTGCCATTGCTTCAATGAAATCTTCTTGTTTTGGTAATTTCTCCCATAATTCATCTGGATTTTCCGTTATTCCTGCTGTATGAATATATGCTTTTCCATTTCTTGATGCAACACCTATTGATTGATTTTTTAAATTAGCTCCAAATCCACCCATAGCATGACCTTTACCATGTGCTAAATTTACCATTGCATCATATCTGTCTAAATGTGTACCAACTAAATTATATTTTAAATGTTTGCCATTTTTTACTGGTATTTTCATTTCTCCTTCTGCATCCATAATATCTACATCAGCATAAGATGTAAAGCCATGTTTTTCGGCTACTTTTATATGGTCTTCTTCAGTATTTCTCGCACCATCATAAGCAGTATTACATTCAATAATTGTTCCATTTAATTTTTTTACTAATGGCCCTATTAAATCTGCTTTTAAATATCCTCTTGCTCCATCTTCTCCAGTTGAAACTTTTACTCCAATTTTTCCTTTTAAGCTTACTCCAAGAGCTTCATATAATTTGATTAAATTTTCAGGAGTTATCTCCTTTGCATAATAAACTTTTGATTTTTCCATAATATCAACCTTTCTTTAAAAATATAATTATAATTTTTTATTTTCCCTTTGGCATTAATACAATATATTATATCAATATTTAAATTTTTCATCAAGATTTTTAGCATCATTCTTTTTTTTCGTCTATATAATAAGAACATTCATTTCTATAATACTTTTCATTCCTATAATATAATTTTGGGAAACATATTTTAAGACCTGTAAAAATTAGTTAAAATCTTGAAATTCATCTTTTTTATTTTTTTCCTAAAATTTTTACTCATACGACAAAAAAATCAACCATTACAGTTGATTTTTTGTTGTCGTCGTTTTGGTACGACAATTTTCCATTATGGCTCCTCTTGCCTTGCTCATTTTTATTATTGTTTCCTGAAACCCTTAATTTTCAATACTTTCAAAATTGTTTCAAAAATATGTACAGCCTTTGTACAGCCTTGCGAAATATTACTCATTTTTCATATTGAATCCATCAATATATCCTTTCTTATAAATCTTATATGTATATCTTTTGAATATTACAACTAATATCTTTTCATAAAAATTTAATTCGGTAAAATATATCTTCATAAAAATATCCTCCTTTTATACAGATATGTTCTTTTTATATTTTACCATATTATGTAAATAAAAATAACTCCAAAGGTTTATAGGTATTGTCTGCTGTTCTTGTTGATACAACTATGTTACAAAATTCGACAAGTTTCGACTTTTTTACTATAAAATACCATATATTACCATATAAAATTATTTTAAATTACTAACTAAATTATCTATATAATTACTT
>CANQZT010000037.1 GCA_947628335.1 uncultured Clostridia bacterium
TTTACTTCTTATTTTCATATAGACATTATTTATTTTTTAAAATTTCAATTGCTTTTTGTAATTGCGTATCTTTGCTTTCTTCAATTTCTAGCTCATCTTCTAACTCAGATTCTATTTTTACTTCTACATCTGGTTCTATTCCAACTTTGTTTATTTTATTTCTATTTGGTGTATAATATTCATTTGTTGTTATCTTTAATCCACTTCCATCTTTTAATGTTAACAATTCTTGTATAACGCCCTTGCCATATGTCTTTTCCCCAACAATTGTTACCTTTCCATTATCTTTTAGTGCCCCTGCTAATATTTCAGATGCACTTGCAGAACTTCCATTTGTTAATAATACTATCGGTAAATTTATAATTGGATCATTTTTTGCTTTGTCTATTTCTTCCTTTCCATTCTTATCTGTAGTTATTAATAGTGTAGCATCCTTTTCTACTATTAAATCTGCTATATTTAAAGCTTCATCTACAAGTCCACCACCATTATTTCTGATATCTATAATAAGTGACGTAATGTTTTTACTTTTTAACTCTTCTAATTTATCTTTAAACTCTTCACTACACCCTTCATCAAAAGAATTGAATTTTATGTACCCTATTAGAGATTTATCTATTACTTTGCTTTCAACATGATTGATTTTTACCTGTTCCCTTGCAACTTCTACTTCAAATGTTTCGCCATTTCTTAATAGCTCTAATTTTACCTTCGAACCAATTTCCCCTTTTATTTTGTTTGAGGCTTCTGTTAGTTCATCTCCTGTATAACTTACTCCATCAATCTTCGTTATAATGTCTCCTGGTAAAATTCCTGCATTATATGCTGGACTGTCTTTTATTGGTGATATTATTATTATAGAATTTGTTTCTGAATCTTTTGTTAAATATATACCAATTCCTGTATAGTTGCCTATTATATCTGTATTAAAATCTTCCATTTCCTCTTTTGTCATATATTCTGTATATGGATCATTTAATCCTTTAATATATCCTCTAATAGTTTCGTTCAAAATACTTTCTTCATCAATTTCACCTAAAAATTTTTGATCTATTATTTTTCTAAAACCTGAAAGTCTACTTGCAATTTGATTATCTTTTGAAGAAACTGCTACATATTTTATGTTGCCACCCATATACTGATACATAAATAATGTGGTCGCTATAAATGTAATAACTGCAACCAATACAACTAGCATTATAATCTTATAAATACTTTTCTTTTTTTGATGTTCCATCTCTTCCTCCTAAAAACTTTTTTTATTATTATACTACAATTTTAAATTTATAGTATAATTTTATAAAATTTTCACAAAATAATATTAGACTTTTTAATTAAAGTCTTTTGTTTCCTCTTACATTTTGATAGATAAGAAATTAGGACGTACATGTTCCTTCCGTCCTAATTTTCTTTTTTTATTTAAAAATTATTGAAGATATGGCATAGGATCTACATAGTCTCCATTTCGAAGTACACCAAAATGTAAGTGATTTCCTGTTGAATAACCAGTTGTTCCTACTGCTGCAATTTGCTGTCCTCTAGAAACTGTCTGACCAGAAGACACATAAATTGCTGAACAGTGACCATATACCGTAACTAATCCATTTCCGTGATCAATCATAACGTAATTTCCAAATCCACTACCACAACTACATTTAGTTGCAACAGTTTTAGGATAATCATGTGTACAAGTATTTGATACCTTGATTACAGTTCCTGATTCTGCTGCTAAAATACTTGAACCATGAGAAGCTGCTAAATCTACTCCTTTATGATTTCTTGAACCTACTCCACCTCCAGGAGATGATCTTCCACCGAATGTAGAACTAATTCTTGCATAATTTGGACATGGCCATGCAAATTGCCCATTATATGATACTGAATTATTTGAATTACTTTTTTTAGCTGCTTCTGCTGCTATTCTTTTCATTTCACTTTCAAGATTGTCCATCTCTTGTTGATATTCATCAATTTTTGCTTGTAATTCTTTTTCCTCATCAGATAATTTTTCTACTTCATTATTTTTTAGCATTTTTGCATTTTTTAATACTACATTTTCTTTTTCAGCTTCTGCCTTTGCAGCCTTTGCCTGACTCTTTTGTTCTGATAATTCATTTTTTGCAGCCTCAATATTTGCCTTTTCTTGTTTTATAGATTCAATTAATTCTGAATCTATTTTTGCAATTTTCTCTATATTATGTAAGTTAGAAAAGAAATCTAAAAATCCACCTGGATTTAATAAAAGATCCCAATAAGATACCTTTCCTGTTTTATATTGTGCAATTAATCTTTTTTCTAATGTATCTTCTTTTTCTTGTTGTTCTTCTTCTGCTTTTTTTAGTTCTTCTTCCTTTTCTTCTATAGACTTTTCTAAACCTTTTACTTTACTATTTAACTCATCTAATTTATCTTGACTTTCAGAAATTTGCTCACTTAATTCTTCTATCTTTGATAAAGCTTCACTTTTTTGATTTTCAACTTCTTCCTTTCTATCTTCTAAGGCATCTTTTTGATTTGAAGCTTCATTTTTTTGATCTTGTAAATCTGTTATTGAAGTTGCATATGAAAATATTGTTAAATTGCAGCATAAGACTATTAATAAAAAACCAATTACTATTTTTTTCTTCATAATAAATTCTCCTTATACCTCTAAATATTTTCTCATCGACATCATACTTCCTACGACACCAATTCCAATTCCTAATACTAAAAATACTGTCATCATCAAATTAAACATATCTGAAAATGTTACAAATGTGATTTCCAATACTTGAACTGCCGATATTTCTAATAATTTTGGAATTATAGCATTATATGTAATTCCTACAATTAAAATTGCAATTAATGCTGCTACAACTCCGATAATTATGCCCTCTACAACAAAAGGTGACCTAATAAAGCTATTCGTTGCACCAACATATTTCATTATTGAAATTTCTTTTCTTCTTGCATGTACTGTTAACTTTATTGTATTACCAATAATTACTAACGATATAATAACTAATATAACTAATAGTGCAAATGTAAATATCCTAACACCTTTTCCTATAGACATAAGAAGTGCTATCTGTTCATTGCTACTTGTGATTTCATCAAAATCTTCTTCATGAACAATTTGTTTAATCTCTTCTTGTACAGATTCGTTTTTTGATAAATCCGATAACGTAATTTTATATGAATAACCCATTTGTTCAAATTCTATTCCTTCTAACACACTTGCATCGTTTTTAAATCCTTCTTTTAGTGCATTTAGATTTTCTTCTTTTGACATCATTCGAATATTATTAACACCATCAATATTTTCAATTAATTTACCATATTCTTTTACTTTATCTTCTTCTACAGATGACATAAAAAACAATGTCATTCCTTGTGCATCTTCAATTGTATCCATCATGTGATTAATATTTTCTCCAATAATGAAGAAAAGCCCAAATACTAACATACATAAACACATTGTTGTAAGTGCTGAAACAGTTGATTTAGTATTTTTTAATGTGTTTCTAAAACCTTCTCCTATTAAATAACCAATTATATTATATTTCACGGTCATACCCACCTTTTCTATCATCTCTTATGATATTACCTTTTTCAATTTGAATTACACGTTTTTTCATTCTATCAACAATATCTTTAGCATGAGTTGCAACTATAACTGTAGTTCCTCTCATATTAATTTCATTTAGTAACATCATAATATCCCAAGCAGTATCAGGATCTAAGTTTCCTGTTGGTTCATCTGCAATTAACATAGATGGATTATTAACAAGTGCTCTGGCAAGTGCTACCCTTTGTTGTTCTCCTCCTGATAGTTCATTAGGGTACATTTTTGCTTTTCCACTTAATCCAACAAGCGATAAAACCATAGGTACTTGGCGTCTTATATGTCTTGGAGTTGCCTTTACAATATACATGGCAAAAGCAACATTTTCATAAACTGTTTTATCTGGTAATAGTCTGAAATCTTGAAAAACTATTCCCATGCTTCTACGTAAATATGGAATCCTATTTTTCTTTAAGAAAGTCGTGTCTTTTCCGTTAATAATAATATTGCCTGAAGTTGGTTCTTCTTCTTTTAAGATAAGCTTAATTAACGTAGATTTTCCAGAACCTGAAGAACCTACTAAAAATGCAAATTCTCCTTTTTCAATTGAAAAATTAGCATTATGAACTGCTTCTGTACCTGTTGTATATATTTTATTAACATTCCTAAATTCTATCATATTCTTCTCCTTGTATGAATTTTCTTGTTCTTACAAGACATCCTCTTATATCATATCAATAAAATACATTTATTGCAATACTAAAATTTACAAAAAGTGATGAAATATTGCACATTTTATGCTTATTCCACCACTTTTTACAACTTTTTATTAAATTTTTATGACTTTTTTGTAACATACTTCCTAATTTTTTAAAACTTCTTCAATTATACTATCTTTATCTAATTTGAAATATGTTAATAGTTCTTCAGCTTTTCCACTTTTTCCAAATGTATCTTTCATTCCCATTCTTGTTACCTTAGTAGGATATTCTTCTGATAATACCTCACAGACTGCACTTCCTAGTCCTCCTATTATACTATGATCTTCTATTGTAATTACTTTTTTCGTTTCTTTTGCACACTTTATAATAATCTCTTTATCTATAGGTTTAATAGTATGAATATCTACAACTCTTATATTAATATTTTGTTTTTCTAATTCTTCTTTTGCTAGAATTGCTTGCTGTACCATTAATCCTGTTGCAATAACAGTTGCATCTGTTCCTTCCCCTATCTGCACACCTTTTCCAATTTCAAATTTTTGATTCTCGTCATAAATAACTGGAACTGCAAGTCTACCAAGTCTTAAATACACAGGGCCATCAATCTTAGAAATTTCTTCAACTGCCCATTTTGTTTGTATATCATCTGATACACTCATAACTGTCATATTAGGTAAAGCACGCATCAACGCTATATCTTCTAACATTTGATGAGTTGCTCCGATCTTCTCCTACCGAAATTCCTGCATGTGTTGCACATATTTTTACATTTAATTTTGGATAGCATATACTATTACGTACTTGGTCATATGCACGTCCTGTTGCAAATACAGCAAATGTGCTAACATATGGAATTTTACCAAATGTGGACATTCCTGCTGCTGTAGACATCATATCTTGCTCTGCAATTCCCATATCAAAAAATCTTTCTGGAATTTCTTTTTTAAACATGGCTGTTTTTGTTGCTTCAGCTAAATCTGCATCAAATACAACAATATTTTCGTTCTTCTTTCCAAGTTCTACTAACTTCTTTCCATAACTTTGGCGAGTTGCTATTTTTACATCTATATTCATCATCATTTTCCCACCTTTCATTTTATTTTGAATTCTTTAACTCTTTTAAAGCTTCATTATATTCATCTTCATTTGGAGCTTTTCCATGCCATCCTACTTTATTTTCCATAAAAGATACACCTTTGCCTTTTATTGTTTTTGCAATAATAGCTGTTGGTTTTCCTTTTACTTGTTTTGCTTTGTCAAATGCTTCTATTAATTGTTCTATATCATGTCCGTTTACATTTATAACATTAAATCCAAAACTTTCAAATTTATAATCTATTGGGTATGAACTCATAACTTCTGTAATTTCTCCATCTATTTGCAAATTATTGTTATCTACAATTACACATAAGTTATCTAATTTATAATGAGCTGAACTCATTGCAGCTTCCCATACCTGACCTTCTTCAATTTCTCCGTCTCCTAACAAACAGTATACACGAATTCCATCTTGATTTAACTTAGATGCCATAGCCATTCCATTTGCACAAGATAATCCGCATTCCAAGAGAACCTGTAGACATATCTACACCTGGTATATGTTTCATATCTGGATGCCCCTGTAAAGTACTATTTATTCCTCTAAATGTTAATAATTCTTTTTTATCAAAATATCCTCTTTTTGCAAGTGTACTATAAAGTGCAGGTGATGCATGGCCTTTTGATAAAACGAATCTATCTCTCGCAGGTGCTTTTGGATCTTCAGGATTTATATTCATTTGATTAAAATATAGAACTGTTAAAATATCTGCACAAGATAATGAACCTCCTGGATGACCAGATTTTCCTGCATATACTTCTTCAATAATTCCAATTCTTATTTCATTTGCAATTTTTTCTAATTCTGTAATATCTGATATCTTCAAAAAAATCCCTCCTAACTTTTTTTAATATATCATATAAAAATTCCTAAAGCAATGATTTATATAAATTCTTCCCAAACAAGATTTGCAAAATCTAGTCCTTTATTAGTTAATTTAATTTTATCATTATCTACTTCAATTAAATTTTCTTTTACTAATTTATTTAATTCTTCACGAAAAATATATACTGGATTTTTAACAAATTTATTTTTAAATTCTGATATTTTTATCCCCTCTATTTTTCTTAAACCTAATAGCATAAATTCTTTTTGTTCATCAATATCTGTTTGGACTTCATTAATATTCGAAACTCTTTTATTTATATATTCTTCAAAATTATCTGGATTTGAATATCTTACTTTATTAAAATATGAATGTGCAGATACTCCAAACCCTAAATATTCTTTTTGATCCCAGCAATTTGTATTATGTTTTGACTCATATCCATCTTTTGCAAAATTAGATATTTCATAATGCCTGTATCCTCTTTGTTCTAAAATATTTTTTACTTTCCAATACATATCCCTTTCTAAATTTTCATCTAACAACTTAAGCTTTCCTTCTTCTACTAACTCTTTTAATTTCGTTCCTTCTTCTAGTATTAGTGAATAAACCGATATATGTTCTGGATTTAATTTTATTACTTTATTTATGCTTTCTTCTAAAATACCATTTGTTTGATTTGGAATTGCTAATATTAAATCAACATTTATATTTTTAAATCCAATTTTCCTTGACATTTCAAATGTATCTAAAAATTCTTCATATGTATGAATTCTTCCTAGTTGTTTTAATAGTTTATTATTGGTAGTTTGTAATCCTATACTTAATCTATTAATTCCTACATTTTTATAGTTTTCTAACTTTTTGCTTGTAACAGTTCCTGGATTTACTTCTATTGTAATTTCAGCATTTTCTTTTACTATATAATTTTCTTTTATCATATTTACAATAGAAACAATATATTTACTATCTATGTAAGATGGTGTTCCTCCACCTATATAGATAGTTGTAACTAAATAATCTTGTGAAACTTTTGAAGCTGTACTTTTTATTTCTTCTTTTAATGCTTCTATATACTGTGTTATTATTGGTTCACAATTCTCGTATGATATGAAATCACAATAAAGACATTTTCTGGCACAAAAAGGTATATGTATATAAATTCCCATTTCCTTTTGCTTCATTTGCTTTATATAACACCTCCTTTTTTACTATTTTAACTCGTTTGCAATTTCTATAATTTTTTTCAATCTATGATTTACTCCAGATTTTCCAATTGGCTTTTCAAGCATTTGGCCTAATTCAGCTAAACTTGCATCAGGATTTTTAATTCTCAAATTAGCAATTTCTTGCAAATTTTTTGATAGTTCTTTTAGTTTTCCTTTCTTTTTTAAATATTTAATTGCTTCTATTTGATCTACTGCTGCATTAATTGTTTTGTTTAAATTTGCTGTTTCGCAATTTACTAAACGGTTAATACTATTCCTTGTATCTCGAACAACTCGTATTTCTTCAAAATTTAATACAGATTTTCCAGCTCCTATAAAAGCTAAATATTTCGATATTTCCTCTGCTTCTTTAATATATACAGAATATGTATTTTTTCTTTGTAATAATTTACCTTGTATATTATATTCTAAAAGCCTATTTCTAATAAATTCTGCATTTTTTCTTGTAGAAAAAATGGTTTCTAAATGATATTGATAATTGGGATTATTTAATGAGCCTCCACCTAAAAATGTTCCTCTTACCATTGCTTTAACTATATCTTCATTTTCTTTTTTATTAATATTTTCTAGAGCATTTTCCTTAATTTGAATAATACTTTGATCATCTTCTAACATTTCTATTTTTGTTTTTTTAAACGTAATGACATACAATTTTCCTTGTAACTCAATTTTATAATCAATATCTAAGCTAGTTAAAATTTTATTTAATCTATTTATATTATACTCATTTTCTGTTGCATATCTTACTTTTTTACCAACAACATTTGCATTACTTGTCAACAAGTATCCAACTTCCTCTGCTATAACATTTGTTTTATTTACTAAATTATTCATTTTGCTTAATTCTTCTTTTATATTACTTGAAAAAGACATAATAAACTCCTTTCATAGTAAAGCTATTATTACTCTATCATTTCCCCCTAAATCTTTTATACCATATATTTTCTTATATATTCTTTTTTCTTCTAATAGATTAATCACATCTTGTTTTTGGTCATAACCTATTTCTAAAAATATAGCTCCTTTAGGTTCTAATTTTTCATACACATTATCTATAATTTTTCTATAAAAGTCTAATCCATCTATTCCACCATCTAACGCTTGATGAGGCTCAAATTGTACATCTTTGTTAAGTTTTGTAATTTCTTTTCTCTTTATGTATGGTGGATTTGACACAACTATATCAAACTTACCTTCTATATTTTTTAATAAATCTGATTTTCTAAATTCTATATTTTTTATATTATTTAACGTTGCATTTTTTTTAGCTACCTCTAGGGCCTTTTCACTAATATCACTACAAACAATGTAGCTGTTACTTATATATTTTGCAATAGAAATTCCAATTGCACCACTTCCTGTACACAAATCTAAAATTTTATACTTTCTTTCGTTATCACAAAAATTAATAACTTCCTCAACTAAAGTTTCTGTATCTTGTCTTGGAATTAAAACGTTTTCATCAACATAAAAATTCATCTTCATAAATTCTTGATGATGTGTTATATACTGAAGTGGTTTACCTTGTACTATTTCATCAATTTTTTCATAAAATTTTATTTCAATTTTTTTGTCTACTTCTTCATAAAAATTAATAACTAAATATTCTTTTTTTACACCTAGAATAAAAGAAAGCACTATTCTTGCTTTTAAAATAGGTTCTGTTATTTCATTTTCGTTTAATTTTTTAATTCCTTTTTGTAATAATTCTTTTACTATCATTTCTTTCTCCTCTTACACTTTGGTAAAATTATATCAAATATATTATACTTTGTCATTATATGACATACAAAAAAGGAAATAGAAAATTCTCTTTTCTATCTCCTTAATAACTTTTACCCCAAATAACATAATAATATTACTGCAGCAATTATAGCCGAAAATTTTAATTCTGTACTTGTCAGTTCTTCTTGGGTAACATTTTCTTCTAATTCATCTACTGTTTTAATTACACAATGGTCTACATCTGTAAACTTAAATCCCATTCTGAAATCTTTTGTCTCATCATGTAATAAGTTATTTATTTCTACATATTTGGTTCCTAATAAAACATTTCTTTTAGAATATAAATCAATTTTTACATATGTATTTATAACATCATTTCCTGTATTTTTTATATTACCACTAACATACCCATTTACATATGTTGCTCTTGCTTCATCTACTTCTAGTTTTACATTTTCTCTTTCTATAATTTCTGAATCAATTGATACATACATTGATTTAATTGCTATGTTTATCATTACATTGGAAAATATATAAAATAATACAATCCATATAATATATTTTCCAAATGTTTTTATTCTATCCATAACATTCTCCATTTCTACTTCTTTATTTTCATATGCCTTATTATATCACACTCAACATAATTTGTAAACCTAAATCTTTACGCCGAAATTTTTATACATTTCTCTAGATATGTAGAATAAATGTACACTTTATGTACCTCTTTTTCTGTTGCTTGTTCTATTGCTCTTTTGTATATTTCTAATTGCTTTTTATATTTGTCTATTAATTCTTGTTCATCATTTTTTACATAATCTGTTTTATAATCTACTAATATAATATTGTCATTTTCATCTATGTAATATAAATCAATAATTCCTTGTATCAATATTTCATTTTCTACATCTATACCATATAGTTCTGTTGCTGGAATATTAATATAAAATGGTTGTTCTTTATATATTACTTTTGCGCTTTTTAATTTTTCAAATAAATCTGATTTCGTATATGCAAGTAACATATTAATATCAATTTGTTGTACCTCTTCTTCTGTTATCAAATTTTTCTTTACAAGTTGCTCTAAATGATTTTTCATTTTTTCGTAATTATATTCTTGTTTTTCATCTAATTTTTGAATGCATAAATGCACACATGTTCCAATTTCGGCTTTTGTAATTGTATGCTTTGACTGCATAAATTGTGGTTCTTTTAATTTTTCTTTTTTTCTATATCGTTTCTCATTAGTCTCAAATTCATTTTGTGAATTTTCCATTTGCTTTATTTTAGTAACTGATGTTTTTGCTGGAATTTGAGATGCTAGAGTGTTTGGATATTGCCACTCAAGTAATGTCTCTAACTCTTTATTTTCTTTTGATGGTATTTTACTTGTTAATCCATCTTTTTCTTCTATTAATACACTTTTTTGTTTCCACTGTTTTATCAACTCATCTTTTTCATATATTTTTAATTCCATTATTTCATTTATTTTGTCTTTATTTTTTAAATATATTAATTCCATCCAGTCTAAATATGATTTATACTTTTTTATAATATTAGGATTAATTTTATTTTCTTTATACATTTCTATTAATTCTTTTTTTTCATTTAAATCTTCATTTATTTTTTTCGAAATACCTGTTATAATTAGTTTTTCCTTAGCTCTAGTTAAAGCAACATACAAAATTCTCATTTCTTCCGAAATAGTTTCTACTTTAATTACATTTGAAATTGCAGTTTTAGCTAGTGTATTATACTTAATCCTTCGCTCATAATCTATATATTTTGGACCAATACCTATATCTTGATGTAAAAGTATATTATTATTTAAATCTTGCATATTAAA
>CANQZT010000038.1 GCA_947628335.1 uncultured Clostridia bacterium
TCAAAAGTAATATTACCGTTAAAATGACCACGAATAGTTGAATAAGACATAAACATACCAAGACCAGTACCATTTTTTCCTTTTGTTGTAATCATTTCCCTAAATAACTTATTTTTTACTTCATCTGACATACCACAGCCATGGTCTTGTACAGAAATAATAATGTTAGAATTATCTTTGTTAACAATTAAGTCAATAAATTCATTCGTTTTACCATTATATGATTGAATAGCATTTGAAATCATATTATTGATAACTTGTACTAAACTATTAACATTACCATTTAAAGTAATCATATCATCAGTTTTCATTTTTATATTCATATCTATTAGGGCATTTTTTAATTCATGTTTCATCAATATATTAACACGTTTTATTAATTCCTCAATTGTAAATGAATCTTGTTCGCTTTCAGATAAAGTTACAGCTTGTCCTTTAACAGCAGTAATAATATCTGACATATAAGAAGTATGAGTTTTGATTTTTTCAATCCAATCATTCATATCATGTGCAATATCATGGTGATCTTGTTCATTCACTTCTGGATCACCAATAGAAGAATCATATTCTTTAACTAAGTCTGTAAGACCTTCTGCTGCTCCTGCAATAGACATAATAGGAGTCTTTAAATTGTGAGCAATTCCCCCAACTAATTGACCAAGAGAAGCTAAGCGTTCCTTTTCCATTAACATATTTTGATTTTCTTTAATTGTGTTCATATCTTCAATATGTTGTGTTATATCTTTAAATAGAATTAGAGTTCCTATATATTTTCCATTAGAGTCAATAGTATTAATTTCAATATTAAAATATTTATCTATACTTGAAAAATGTTTTTCAAAGTGAAGTGTTTCATGTGAAGATTTTATTTTATTAAGCATTATTAATAATTGATCAATATTAACACTTGTTTCATGAAAATAAGATATTAAATCAGTAATATTTACATTTCTTACATTAGCTTCATTTATATTAAAGGTAGTTAAAAATGTTGCATTAAAATCAGTAATAATATTATCTTCATTTAGTACAAAATAGCTATCTGAAATTCTATCTACAATCTTTTGCAATGCAATTGGTGTAAGGCTAATAAATTTGAATTTGAATATTGCAATAGCAAAACAGAAAGCTAAAAATGAAAAGGATATAGAAGTTATGCACATAGGAACTTCTATAATTCCAAAAGTTCCTAAAATATTAACAATTAAAGGTACAGCTGTTCCCAAGGTTATAAGCAAAGATTGTTTTGAGAAAAAGCCAGAATTTTTAATTGAATATTTTAATAAATAAAAAATACCAATTCCATAAAGTAAATATGTATATAGAGAATGAACAAAGAAATAATTGCCAGGCACAAGTTCACTCATATTAGTAGAATAGTGTTTGTAATATAAGTGATGAAATTCATTAGTAAATATCATAATAACTGATATTATAGGTATAACTAATAAAAGTAAGTGATATGGTTTTATATTAACTTTTGACTTTGCAAAGACCTGACTCAAAGCTAAAAAGGCAACAGGAGAAAGGACAATTGCAAAGCTACATAATTTTTCCCAAAAGAATGGGTCGATGTTGGTATTTTGGAATAACAATTGAAATATTGAACAAAATGTCCAAATAAATAAGCATAGTAAAAAGGAACTAAAAGCATTTTTTAGTTGACTTTTTTTCTCTTTTTTTAAAAATATAAATAAGCCTAATATTAAAATTTCTGATATTATCATTAAAATTAAAAGAAATATATTCTCCATAAAAAACCTCCTATATGAATTTTATAAATTTAAAATACTTAATATATTTTTTTATATATACATTATCTATTTCTTGCCAATTAAAGTTAATGGTATTTAAAAAAGCTCTAGAAAATTCTGATATAATATCTATATTAGAATCAACCTCAATATTATTATCTAAATTTAATTCGTTAATAATACCAGACAAAATATCTTTTTTGTTATCATCTAACAAAGTATTTTTTATTATTTTATCAAATTCTGTGTAATTAACAACTTTTAATTTTATATCACATTTTTTCAATATATCAATAAAATCTTTCATAGTTATATAATTGTAATTATAAAGATGAAAAACACTAAAGTCAGGTACATAATTTTGCATTATTTTTATAATCGCTAATCCACATAAATCAACAGGTGTAAATTCTAATTTTTTATTCAATAAATAATTTGGAACAACACCTAATTTTATAAAAGATTGTAGTCTACCTATAAAAGCATTGTCGTTAGGATTAATTTGAAATTTTCCATCTAAATACCTATTAGTAATATTGCCAAGTCGTAATATCTGTGCATTTAAGCCATTTGCAACATGTTCTAAGATTATTCTTTCTGCTTCAAATTTGCTTTTTATATAAACATTATCTAATTTTTGACCAATATATAAATTATTTTCTGAAAAAGTAATAATTTCATTTTTATTTATATTTCCACAAACACTAACAGAAGAAATTTGTATTAATCTCTTATTAAAGTTTTCGCAAAATTCAATGGCCTTTTTAGTTAATCCAATATTAATGTCTTCAAAGCTTTTAAAGTTACCATAGTGCTTAACATTAGCACTTGAATTAATAACTACAGAAACATTGTCAACAATATCATCATATAATTCTGGTTTTAAACCAAAATGTTCTTTAGTAATGTCACCTTTAAAAATAATAATTCTATTATCAATAAATTCATCTAATTCATCATCAAAATAAAAACGTAACGCATCTAAAAATCTAGTTCTTGCTGATAATTTATTTTTATCTCTAACAATACAGTAAATTTTACCATTATCATATTTTATAAAATTATATAAAATATGCATACCAACAAATCCGTTTGAACCTAGTAAAAGTATATTGTTATTTTTATTAGGTGTAACACGATGATAATTTTTTATATTATTTTTTTCTAATATTTTATTAATTTTATTATAATTATAAGTATCTAACTGTTCAGCAATAGTAATAGAGTGAGCTTTAGATAATTCTTGTATTGTAGGATACTTAAAAATATCAGCATATTCTATATTAATATTATTAGACAACATCTCAACTTTAAATTTTATTGCAAGTAAAGAATCAGCACCTAATTCAAAAATATCATTATTTATACCTACCTTTGTATGTAATAATTTCTCCCAAGTATCACAGAATAATTTTTGTAGTTCATTCTGAGGTGCTACATAATTTGATTTTTCAGATATTACAATCTTATAGTCTTTTAAAAATTTTAAATCTATTTTACCATTTAAAGTTAGAGGGAAAGAATCAAGCACAATAACATGAGATGGTATCATATAATAAGGTAAATTTTTCTTTAAATAATTATTTACATATTCAATATTGACATCTTTATTTGCAGTTATGAAAGAACAAATGCAATCAATATTATTTACTGGTCTTATCATAGTATAAGCATTGGTAATATAATTTATATTTCTTAAAGTAGAGTTAATCTCATTTAATTCAATTCTGTGACCTTTAAATTTTATCTGAGAATCATTTCTACCAATAAAAGATAAAATGCCATTTTTTGTCCAAAATGCTAAATCGCCTGTTTTGTATATAGTAGTAGGAGTAAGTTTTGGATTATTTATAAAAGATTTATTAGTTAATTCGGGATTATTTAAATATCCCTTACTAACATTATCACCACAAATACATAACTCACCAACTACACCTACTGGTAGGAGATTTGAGTCCCTATCTAAAATAAATATTTTACTATTAGATATAGGAAAACCTATTGGTACATTTTCATTTAAACTATTAGAATGCTTATATTTATAAAATGTAGTACATATCGTTGCCTCCGTAGGTCCATAACCATTAATAATTTCCATATTTTCATTAATCTCTAAAAATTTATTTAATGTACTATTTTTTATTGCTTCAACACCAACAAGTAATTTGTTAACAAAAATAGTTATATTATTAGAAATAATATAAGAAGATACATCATTAAGTACACTAGGTGGAATGTATAAAAATGTTATCTTGTATTTATTTAATATATCACCCAATAGTGAAATACTTGTTAGTGTATTTTCAGGGTATAAAGTTAAAGTACAACCAAATGAAAGTGGTGTAAAAATTTCACATACACTAACATCAAATGAAATATTAGTAAGAGATAAGCAATTATCTTTACTTCCAAATTTATTATTAAAGCAATTATTAAAACTAAACACAAAATTTACTAAATTATTATGAGTAACCATAACACCTTTAGGGTTACCTGTTGAACCAGATGTGTATATAATATAAGCAAGATCATGAGGTGAAATTGTAGTTTTTAAGTTATCTTTTGCATATTGTGAATAATTTATATTATTAATATTAAGCGACTTGGTAAAATCTATTATATAATCTGTATCTGTTATAAATAATTTTGATTTACTATTTTCAACAATATAGTTTATTCTGTTAATAGGATATGTAGGATTTATAGGTAAATAGGCACAACCACATTTTAAAACTCCTAAAATACTAATTATAAATGAAATATTTTTGTTCATACATACACTTATAACGTCATTATTTTTTATACCATTATCTTTTAAATAACGAGCCAATTGATTAGCTTTTTCGTTTAATTCTTTATAAGTCAATTTCTGGTCTTCAAAAATAACTGCAATACCATTAGGATTAATATTTGCCTGTTCCTCAAACAATTGTATAACTGTTTTATCCTTAGGGTAGTATGCATAAGTATCATTAAAGTCATGTAATATTTGTGTCTTTTCTGCATCTTGAAGCATATCAATATCAGATATTTTTATATAAGTATTATCTAAAACAACTCGTAAAATATTCAAATAATGTTCAGATAATTGATTAATAAAATCTCTATTAAATAATTTTGTACAATATTCAAAGCGAAGACTTAAACCATGATTTTGGGGAATAATTTCCAACGATAAATCAAATTTTGAAGTATTAGTATTAGGTATATAAATTTCAGAATTTATTCCATCAAAATTTGGGTTAACGTTACCATTATTTTGGTAAATAAACATAGTATCAAAAAGAGGATTTCTACTAGTATCTCTTTTTATATCAAGTACATTAACTAATTCATCAAAAGGGTAAGTTTGATGTTCAAATGCTTGTAAACAAGTATTTTTTACATCGTATACAAAATCATTAAAAGACATTGAAGAATCTAATTTGTTTCTAAGAGCAAGCGAATTTACAAACATACCAATTAAATTAGACACTTGAGAATTATCTCTACCAATAATAGGAGAGCCAACAACAAAGTCTGTTTGACCAGTATACTTATATAAAAGTATATAATATATACTTAATAAAAGCATATATGGAGTAACTTCCAATTGCTTTGTTAAATTATTTAATTTTTTAGCCAAATCACTATCTATGAAAGAAAAAACATTATCTCCATCAAAACTTTGAATAGTAGGTCTTGGATAATTTGTAGGCATATTTAATAAAGGTATTTCATCACTAAACTGATCAACCCAAAATTCTTTATCTTTATTAAATTCATTAGAATTTAGCTTATTATTTTCCCATACTGCAAAATCTTTATAACTAATGTCAAGTTTTGGTAAATCATTTGAGTCATTGTATAATTTACATAGCTCATTAGTTAAAATTGAAAGAGAAGTACCATCACTTATAATATGATGCATATTAAGCAATAATAAAGATTTATTATTACTCAAATTAATTAATTTTGCATTAAATAAAGGAGCCGTGTTTAAATTAAAAGGTTTTACAAAATCATAAAACAACTCATCAATATTATTAGAGTTAGAATTTTCAACTTCTAATTTAAAATCATATGTATTTAATATTTTTTGAACAATATTATCATCCACTATATCAAAATATGTACGCAAAGACTCATGTCTAGCAATAAGAATATTAAAACAATTTTCAAGTTTAGAAATATTAGGTATTTTATCTAAAATAATACCACCAGCGATATTATAAAGTAATGAATTAGCATCTAAACTAGAAGCATAATACATTCTTCTTTGTGCAGAAGAAACAGGATAAAAGTCCATTTTATTAGTAATAGTGATAAGACCTGTATTTTTATGTAATATTTTATCATTTATATAATCAGATAAATTCATTATGATAGGGCAATTAAAAATGTCTTTTATAGAAATTTGTACATTAAGTTCATGATATATAATAGAACATAGTTGAATTGCTACTAAAGAATCTCCACCTAAATCATAAAATGAGTCATTAATACTAATATCTTTTACTTTTAAAAGTTTACTAAGTAGAGAAATCAATATATTATCAATTTCATTTCTTGGTTTAATAATTTCTTTATCAAATTGAATTTTATCAAAATCAATATCAGGTAATGCTTTTTTATCAATTTTTCCATTTGGTGTATAAGGTAATTTATCTAATTTTACAAAATATTGAGGTACCATATAATTTGGTAATTTACTATTTAAAATATTTCTCAAATTGTTTTCATCAATAAGTTCATCACAAGTGTAATAAGCACATAAAAATTCGTGGCAATCATTAGATATCTTTTTTACTACTATACAGTTAGAGATAGAAAAATTTTGAGTCATTACATTTTCAATTTCTTGAAGTTCAATTCGTAAACCACGTATTTTTACTTGGTGATCTACTCTTCCTAAACAAATAATCTCGCCATTTTCTTTAAATAAACCAATATCGCCAGTTTTATACATAACGGTATTAGGGGAAAATGGATTATTAATAAAACTTTTTTTTGTTAAACTCAAATTTTTCATATATCCAAGACCAACTCCTTGACCAGATATATAAAGTTCGCCAGCAATACCGATAGGGCATAAATTTAAGTTATTATCTAATATATAAATTTGTGTATTCGCAATAGGTTTACCAATAGTGATCTGTTCTTGATTTGTAACATCAGTTAAAGTAGAAAAAACAGTAGTTTCACTTGGCCCATAACCATTAAAAATCTTGCCATGTGTTAAGTCTAATAATTGATTTTTTAAAGAAATAGGTAAAGGTTCTCCTGCTAGAACAATGTACTTTAAATTTGATAAGTATGGTATATCATTAAGATTATTATAAAATAATTGCATTCTTGAAGGAGTTGTTTGTATAGCTGTAATATTTTCTTTCTTTATTAAATCATTTAAACAATGAGGGATAGTTTGTTCATTACTATTGGCAATTATTAATTTTAAACCTCGTTGAAGAGAAATAAGGGTTTCAAAAATAAAAATGTCAAAACTAATAGTAGTAACTGAAACTATTGAAATATATTCCCTATTTTTTAAATATGGAATTACATTGTTACAATAATATGCCAAATTTAGTAAAGAACTAATTTTTAACATAACACCCTTTGGTTTTCCAGTAGACCCTGAGGTGTATATAATATAAGCTAAATCATCTGGGTTTGAGATATTAATTAAATTTTCTTTTGGTAAATTATAAATAAGTTCGTTATTTAGATTAATATCTATTTTTTCACAGTTTATATGAATTTTATTTAATAAATCTTTGCTAGTTAAAATAAAAGAGCAATTACTATTATCTAATATATATTCAATTCGATCAGTTGGATAGTCTGGATCAATAGGAAGGTATGCACCACCAGCTTTTAAAACAGCTAAAATACCAATAATCATTTCTAATGAACGATTAATCATAATACCAACTATAGTATTATTTTTTACTTGCCTACTTTTTAAGTAGTGAGCTAAGCTATTTGCTTTTTCGTTTAATTCTCTATAAGTTAAACTATTACCTTCAAAAACAAGAGCAATATTATCAGGAGTAATATTTACTTGTTCTTCAAATAAATCAACAATTGTTTTGTCTTTTGGATAATCGGCATAAGTGCTATTAAAATCAGTTAAGATATTATTCTTTTCCTTTTGTGTAACGATTTCAATATCATAAATACCAATTTTTGCATTAGAAATAACTTGACTAATCATATTCAAAATACGTAAATGAACATTAGAAATGTCAGCTTCGTCATATTTCTCAGTACGATAATCATAAGCAATGTTCACAGAGCCTGTATCATTAAGGTCATAAATATGAATTTCTAAATCATCTCCAGAATTACCATTAAAAGCCCATTTACTATTGCAAGTAATGCTGTTCTTATCAACAGTTCTTGTTATTTGATAAGATATAATCATATTATAAAGTTTTGGTAAACTAGGATCTTTACTTCTTAAGTCTTCTAAAATAAATTGATTAGAATACTTTTGATGTCGAAGCATTCCTAAGGAACTTTTAGCAATATTGTTTGCAAAAGTTTCAAAACTTAAATTTTCTCTCATATCAAATCTAAAAGGGACAACGTTAATAAACATACCAGTAGTATTTTTTTCTTTGAAATTTGTTCTACCTAAAATAGGAGTACCTATAACAAAGTCATTTACATTAGAGACTCTACCTGTATAAATTGAAAAAATTGCCATGAAAAAGTTATATACAGAGATGTTATGTGTTTTACAAAATTCATTTATCTCATCCATTTCATTTTTGTTAATTGTAAATTCAAGTCGTCTAGCTAAACAAGAAAATTGATTGTCTTCTTGTTTTCTACTTGGCAATGATACAGAAAAAGGTAGTGTTTCAAAAACAGTATCCCAATATTCTTTATCTTTTTTAAATTTTACACTTTTTTTGTAACTTTCTTCTTCAGAAATATAATTAATATAAGAGGGAACAGAAGAAAAGTCAGGTTCTTCATTTTTTATTAATGAAGAATATACGCGAGCAATTTCGGTAATTGAAATTCCTAGAGTCCAAGAGTCAGAAATAATATGATGAGTATTAATTACATATCCACCAGTTCCATCTGCAAAGCGAAATAATTTAAAGACAAATAACCTTTTGTAAATATCAAAAGATTTTTGTAATACATTATATGCAAGTTCTGAAACATCCTCTTTAGAGTTAACATCCACTAATTCAATAGAAAATGGTTCATAGTTTGCAAAATATTGCTTCATTTCAGTTCCATCAAGTTGTAATCTTATTTGAAAACTATCATTATTTTTAACTACAAGATTAATAGCCTTTTCTAATAATTCAAAATTAAGTTTTTCGTAAAAGAAAATACTTCCACCAATATTATTTATATTAGAACCATTATAAAATTGTTCAGTTAATAAAATAGATTTTTGTGGAGTTGTTAAATTATATAACTGTTTTTCCATAATATCCCCCTCATATTCAACGTCCATTTAAGAAGACAAATCTCCCTATAATACTATAAATTATATAATTAAAAATAAAAAAAATAAAATAAATTTAAAAAATGTAACTGAAAATACACACGTGTGTAATATATATGTAACAAAATCGGGTATATTCAGGAAAAGCGACAAAATTCGACAAAAACAAAAATGTTTAAGAGATAAAAAAATGGAAAAAATATACTAGAAAGATGGAGGTATATTAATGAAAAAAAGAGGAGTAAATGATAATTTAAAAACAGTAGTAATAACAATGAGTGTATTATTTTTTATTACAATTATGGGATTTTATTTATTTAATGTATACATAAATATAGATATAAGTAAAGAAGATGAAAAGACACCATATACAGTAACAAAAACATCACAGACAGTATCTGAAATAAAAGAAGAAGACAAAACAATTACAGAAGTAATAGAAGTAGTTTCAAAATCAGTAGTAGGTATTTCAAAATTAAAAGAAAATGGAACATCAATTTTTTTACAAAACGGAACCACAAAACTAGGATTAGGAACCGGTCTTATAGTGTCAAGTGATGGATATATTTTAACAAATGAACATGTATCTGGAAGTAAATATAGTAATTGCTATGTAACATTAGAAAATGGGAAAGAATATCAAGCAAATGTAGTTTGGGCAGATTCAGATTTAGACTTATCAATTATAAAAATAAATGTGAAGGGACTATCATATGCAACACTTGGAAATTCAGATGAAATTAAAGTAGGAGAAAGAGTATATGCTATAGGGAATCCAATCGGATTCGAATTTCAAAGAACAGTAACGTCTGGAATTATTAGTGCTGTAAATAGAACAATAAAAATAGAAGAACAAGACAATACTTCTTATATGGAAGATTTAATACAAACTGATGCAACAATAAATCCAGGAAATAGTGGAGGACCATTAATAAATTTAGATGGAGAGGTAATAGGAATAAATTCAGTAAAAATTGAATCAGCAGAAGCAATAGGATTTGCTATACCAATAAATATAATAAAACCAATTATACAAAGTTATATAAAAACAGGAGATTTTCAAGAAGCAAATATTGGCATTTTTTCTTATGATAAAAATGTAATACCATATTTAGATTCGAATATTAAATTTGAAAATGGAATTTATGTGGCTCAAGTAATAAGAAATAGTCCAGCAGAAAATGCAGGAATAAGAGAGAACGATATAATAACACAAATTGATGGGATAACATTAAATAAAATGAGTGAACTTAGAAAATACATTTACACAAAAAAGCCATCGGAAGAGGTAAATTTAACTATACAAAGAAAAGGAATAAAAATGAGTGTGAAAGTTGTATTAGGGAAAAAATAAAGCAAATTTGCATTTTTTGTCAAAATATAGTATAATGTAAATGAATATGTAAAAAGGCAAAGTAAACGAAAGTTTATGACGCAAAGCCAAAGGTCTAAAAGTTTGTATAACTCAAGATAGCTAGGTTGCACAGAAGAAAAGGAGGAATTAATATGAAAGTAAAGAAAGTATTAAAAATTATAGGAATTATTCTAGCAATTTTAGTAGTATTTTTCTTAATTCACACTATTAGAAATTACATGATTATAACTAGTCTACAAAATAAATTTGCCAATTATTCTAATAGTACAAATTATCATA
>CANQZT010000039.1 GCA_947628335.1 uncultured Clostridia bacterium
AGATTCGTCGTTGGAGCTACTAACGGGAATCGAACCCGTGACCTCTACCTTACCAAGGTAGCACTCTACCGACTGAGCTATAGTAGCATTTGCAAAAAATATTATATGTGTTATAATTTGTTTTGTCAACATTTTATAAATAATTTATTGGAGATGAATTTTTATGGCTATTTTTGAACATGAATTTGAAATAGGTTTCCGTGATATCGGAAAAAGTAATAAATTACTTAATCGTGCATTGCTTGGCTATCTTGAAGATATTGCAGGTATGCATTCTAACGAGGCTGGTTTTGGATTAAATGACATTGAAAAAACTGGATACACTTGGGTATTGTTAAATTGGAAAGTTCGTTTATTTAAACGACCTATATATGGCGAAAAAATCTTAATAAAAACTTGGGCAAGAAATTATGAAAAATTTTACACTTTTCGTGATTATCAAGTTTTTGACGCAAATAATAATTTGATAGCTATTGCTTCTACTAAGTGGTTACTTATAAATGCTAAAACAATGAAAATTGAAAAAATTTCCGAGGAAATAATTTCTAAATATTATCCTGAAAATATTTCTGTATTTGAAGGCGAATCTGAAATTAATAAAATTGCACCACCTAAAGAATCTTCTCATTATATAACTTACTTAGTACAAAGAAAAGATATAGATATTAATAATCATATGCATAATATTTATTATTTAGATTTAGCCTACGAAGCTTTGCCTGAAGATATTTATCAAAACTGTACATTCAAAAATATTGAAATTATGTATAAAAAAGAAATTCTTGTAGGTAAATTAGTGAAATGTTTTTATTCTTTTGTAGATAATTGCCATTTCATTTCTATTAAAAGTGAAGATGAAAACATTCTTCATGCAATTATTAAATTTAGTTAATTTGAAAGGACTGATCATAATGGCATTTGATGGTATTGTTACCAGACAAATTGTAAATGAATTAAATACTTGTTTAATAAATGGAAAAATCAATAAAGTATTTGAACCTAATACAAACGAAATTTTATTAGGTATTTACGCAAATAGAAAAAACTATTTATTAAATATCTGTATAGATTCTGTTAATTACAGATTAAATCTCACTACTACTACGAAACCTAATCCTATAAATGCTCCAAATTTTTGTATGCTTTTAAGGAAACATCTAATCGGAATGCATATAACAGCCATCTACACTTATGATTTAGAAAGACTTGTAACTATTGAACTAGAAGGTTTTAACGAATTAAATGATTTAGTTACAAAAAAGCTTATTATTGAACTTATGGGAAAACACAGTAATATCATTCTTATTAATGAAAATAACAGAATTATTGATAGTTTACGACATCTAGATACATTTTCTAATTCCAATAGAAATATTCTACCTTCTTATGAATATGTTTTACCACAAAGTCAAAAATCTAGTTTTCTTGAAGTTGCAAATTTCAACGAATTTTTAACTATTTTCTCAAATTTAAATGAAGAAAATATTATTAATGTTATTGTTAATACTTACACAGGTATTAGCAAATCATTTTTGCAGTATTTAACCGAAAAACTAAATTTAAATAATTCTTTAAATACTACAGAAAATTTAGAAATTCTTTATAATGAAATGAAGAAAATTTTAAATTCTTCAAAATTAGCATGTGTACGCTATAACAATTCTTCAAAAAATGATTATGTTATAGATTTATTTGATGCTCCTACCTATTCTTCACTTTGTGTTAACTTTTTCATTGATGATTTTTACTTGCAAAAAGAAACAGATGAAACTTTTAAAAATTATAGAAATAGCATTTTAAAACTTATTCTAAATGAACTAAAAAAATATACCAAAAGACTTTCTAATATTAACAAAAAATTAGAAGAATGTAACAATATGGCCACTTATCAGTTATATGGTGAACTTATTACTGCCAATTTATATAAAATAGCAAAAGACGAACATACAGACAAAATACAATTAGAAAATTATTATGATAATAATAATTTAATTGAAATTCCACTTGATAAAAGCATTTCTCTTGCTTACAATGCAAAAAAATATTTTAAAAAATACAACAAATTAAAAAATGCATTAGAAATTGTTTCCATACAGAAAAAAGATACTGCCAAAGAAATTAATTATTTAGAAAGCATTGTTTATGAACTTGAAAATGCAAAAAATGTTTCTGATGTTCATTCAATTTATGATGAAATTGCCGAAAATGTTCTGTTTAAGAATTTACTATCCAAAAAGACTGTAGGCAAAAAATCAAAACATGCTAAAGCAAAAACTGAAGAAGTATTTTTCCCTTCTCCATACATTCTTGATGGATATACTATATATATAGGTAAAAATAATATGCAAAATGATTATTTGACATTGCGATATGCACATAATAACGATTTATGGTTCCATACTAAAGATATTCATGGAAGTCATGTAATTTTAAAAACAAACGGAAATGAAGTTGAGCAAGAAACAATTAATAAATGTGCAAGTATTGCTGCTTTTTATAGTAAAGCTCAAAATTCTTCAAATGTAGCAGTAGACTATACTTATGTTCGATACGTAAAGAAACCTTCTGGTGCTAAACCAGGTATGGTAATTTATACAAACTATACAACTGTCAATGTTAATCCTAACAACTTTGAAATTAAAATTTAATGAAATATTAATTGGATATTTTTGAATTATAGTATATAATGTAAAAGAAAAAAGCAATATAACAAAATATCAAGTAAAAATTAAAAAAATTATCGAAAAATAAATATTCTTTTTTATAGAGATAGGATGTGAGTAGATTAATGAACTTTTTTAAGAAATTATTTTTTACAATTATTATTATAGTTATAGTCGTTATAGGTGTAATTACTTTTATGGGATATAATATGTATAAAAGTGCTATTAATAAATCAAGTATTGCTGAAAAGATTGCAGAAATTAAATCTAAAGAAGACTATGTGACCATAAATAATATTTCGCCATACTTTGTAAACGCTGTAATTGCCATAGAAGACCATCGTTTTAAAGAACACAACGGCATAGACATCATTACGACTACTCGATCTATGCTTGAAAATATACGAAAAAAGGACATCGTTGCTGGTGGAAGCACTATTACTCAACAAACTGGTAGACTTTTATATTTTACTCAAGAACAACGCTTCTCAAGGAAAGTAGCTGAACTTTTTGTTGCATTTAATTTAGAAAAAAATTATTCAAAAGATGATATTTTAGAATTATATGTTAACATTATATATTATGGTGATGGATATTATGGAATAAGACAAGCAAGTCTTGGATATTTTAATAAGGAACCTAAAGATTTAACATTATCTGAAGCGTCTCTTCTTGCTGGTCTTCCAAATGCTCCTAGTGTATATTCACCTACAAAAAATCCTGATTTGGCAAAAAAACGCCAATCTGCCGTACTTAGTGCAATGCAAAAATATGACTATATAACAGAAGAGCAAAAATTAGAAACAGAAAATGAAAATATATAAAATTGCGAGTCTTAAATTTTAAAAAATTTGAGACTCGCTATATTTAATACTTATAAAATATTCTTTATATGATATTCTATATCTTCCATATATGGAAATAACTCTTTTAATCTTTTAAATGTAATCATCAACATACGTGGCTGGGGATTTTTTTCATTTTTAGTTATTAATTTCTGCGTATAACAATTTTCTGTAGTTTTAAAAACTAAATATCTATTATTATTAAATGTAAAATAAATTTGAAATCCATTATCTAATTCGTTATTAAATCTTTCAAATGTATACTTATCTTCCATCTTAACCTCTTTTCTTTGCTATTTCAGCATTTCTTCAAACTCTTGCTCTGTAATAATTTTTACACCTAATGATTCAGCTTTAGTTAATTTACTTCCCGCTTCCTCTCCTGCTAATACATACGTTGTTTTCTTTGATACAGATGATGATACTTTTCCTAAATGAGATTCTATTATCTTTGATGCTTCCTCTCTTGAATAATTTTCAAGTGTACCTGTTAATACAAACGTCATTCCTATAAATCTTTCATCAGTTGTTGTTTCTTCCTGTTCTTCTGTATTAACACCTGCTTTTTTTAATTTTTCGATTAGGTCTATGGTTTGTTCTTGTTTAAAAAATTCATATATACTTTTAGCAGTTATCTCTCCTACATCATCTATATTACTTAATTCTTCTACATCTGTATTAATTAATCTATCAATTGTTTTGCAATGCTTTGCAATAGTTTTAGCAGATTTTGTTCCTACATGACGAATGCCTAATGCTGTTATAAGTTTATATAACTCATTGTTTTTGCTATTTTCTATTGCATCTATCAAATTTTGCGCGAATTTCTTTCCATTTTTCTTTAATGAAGCTACATCATCTAACTTTAAAGTATAAATATCTGCTATATTATTAATTAGGCCTTTCTCTATTAATTGCTCCACAATACTTCCGACCTAATCCATCTATATCCATTCCTTCTTTAGAAACAAAATGAATAATATTTCTAAGAAGTTTTGCTGGACATTCAATTCCTGTACACCTTATAATCGCCTCTCCCTCTTCTCGTATAGCAGGGGCTCCACAAACTGGACATTTTGTCGGCATATTAAACTCTTGCTCTTTACCAGATCTTTTTTTCTTGATTACCTCCACAACTTCAGGAATTACATCTCCTGCCTTTTGTATAACAACTGTATCCCCTATCTTTAAATCCTTTTCCTTAATAAAATCTTCATTGTGTAGTGTCGTTTTTGAAATAGTAGAACCTGCTACTTTTACTGGTTCTAATATTGCCATTGGTGTAATGGCACCTGTCCTTCCAACTTGGCATACAATATCTTTTAAAACTGTTTCTTTCCTTTCTGGTGGATACTTATATGCAACTGCCCATCTTGGTGTTTTAGATGTTGCACCCAAATCATTTCTTAAACCTAAATTATCAACTTTTATAACTGCTCCATCTATTCCAAATGATAGTTTTTCTCTATCTTCTCCTATCTTTTTTATTGCAGAAATTACATCTTCTATAGTTTTACACGATATTCTAACTGGATTTACATTAAATCCTAATTGTTCTAAATAATTTAATTCTTCATAATGAGAATTAAATTCTTTACCTTCTATCTTTTGAACATTGAATATATATATATCTAAAGGTCTTTTTGCAGTTATACTACTATCTAACTGTCTTAAAGAACCTGCTGCTGCATTCCTTGCATTAGCAAATAAAGTACCATCTTCATAGCCTATTTCTTCATTCATTTTTTCAAATTCTTTTTTTCCTATAAAAACTTCGCCTCTAACAGTAATATTAATAGGTTCTTTTAATTTTTTTGGAATGCTTTTTACTGTTGATAAATTTACAGTTACATCCTCTCCAATTTGACCATTTCCACGAGTCGCACCTTGCACAAAATTTCCATCTACATACTTTAAACTAGCAGAAAGACCATCAATTTTAGTTTCTACTACATACGTTGTTTCTTTATTAAATTCTTCTGCTTGTTTTTTTATTCTTTTATCAAATTCATATACTTCTTCAAATGAAAAAACATCTTGTAAACTAAGTAAGGGTACTTCATGTATAACTTGGCTAAATCCTTTTTTTACATTTCCACCTACTTTTTGAGTATTAGAATCTTTTGTAACTAATTCTGGAAATTGCTTTTCTAAATTTTTTAGTTCATTATTTAACATATCATATTCAAAGTCGCTAATTTCCGGATTGTCATCATCATAATATTTTTTATTATGATATTCTATTTCCTTTCGTAATTCTTCAACTCTTTTTTTAGCTTGTGTAAAATCCATAACTTCCCCCTACTGTGTTATTTTAGTAACTCTTTACCATTTTTTATATAATCATATCCTGAAAAGATTGTTGCAACAACTGCTATTGTCATCATTATTGACATTAATAAATTGATTATGTATTGAAATCCTACAACATCTAAATTAAAAAAAGCTCCATAATAGTTTGTATCAACAAATGCTAAAATAATAGCTAACATTTGTGTAACTGTCTTTAATTTTCCCCATATAGATGCTGCAATTACTTCTCCTCCTTTTTCAACTGCAACTAATCTATATCCTGAAACAATAAATTCTCTAAATAGAATTATAATTGGAATCCAAGCAGGTATTTTTCCCATTTCTACCAATATCAACATTGCAGCAAGGACTAAAATTTTATCTGCAATTGGATCTAAAAATTTTCCAAATGTAGTAATTTGATTTCTTGAACGTGCTATATATCCATCTAATTTATCTGTAATTGATGCTATAACAAATATGGCATTCATAAGCCACATTGAGACTGGTATATTTAGAAATTCTCCTTGTATATTAAAAAATGGAATAATTACTAGTATTGGTACTAAAATAATTCTAAGTATTGTAAGCTTATTGGCTAAATTCATATTTTTCATCTCTCCTATTTTTTTCTTATTATATACAAAAAAACGAAAAAAGGAAATAGAAATTTAAAATAATTTTCTATTTCATATGCCCTTTAACTATTTCAACAATATCACTGATGTAATCACCTATCACTGGTATATTTAGTGTTACTATTTTTTGTAATATTATTACTAAAATTGCTGTAAGAATTGAAAAACCTATACCTATCCCTATTCCTTTTGCTATCCCGTGAAAGAAAGTTTCTAATTAATAACTCCTTTCTATTTCCCAAAATTTCTACTAAATCCATTATATTATTTTTAGTTAAAATAAAGTTGAGTTCATCTATATTTTTCATTAATTTATCCATTCTTGACTTTTTTATATACATATAACCACCCTATTATTTATATAGGGTGGTCATTTTTTTAATTTCTATTCAATTATATTTTGCATATCTTTATCAATTCTATTACTATAGTTTGATTTATTTATTTCTTTTTCTTCCTCTTTCTTTTCTTCTTGTAATGTTTCTAATTTATCAATTAATTCTTGCAATTTTTTCAAATCTTTTCCTATCATCTCCCAATCATTATTGTTTGATGAATTTTTTAAATTTGCATTTGCTTTTATAATAGTATCTACTAAATCATCTATCGTATCAGTATTTTCTACCTCGATATCTACTGCTGATTGTGATAACAATTTCTTTATAGTTTCATCTAAATCACTACCAATTGCTAGTTTATTCTCTGTTGCAACTACCACCTTCTTTAATACTGGTACACTTTTTGCTTCATTTAGTGATTCTTGATAAATTGATTCAACATATAAAATTGTATTATTAATTGGAACAGCTATCATATTTTTAGTTGTTTTTGTTCCCGAAACATTCAGGCTGTCTAGTTCTTTCGATATTTTCTCATCTTGATTTAACAATGTCTCTAATTGCATTGGCCCTAATATATTACTGTCTTGAGAGAATTTATATAATTTAAGTTTTACATTTCCATTTTCGTCATAACTTCCTACCAAATATGCTCTTAAGTTTTGCTTATCAAGCTGTGTATATGTCACAACAAGACCTAATTTGCTTTCATATTCATCAATTGCTTTTAACATTGTGTAATATGATTCTTGTTTAGTTCCCTTTGACGAAAATGATGTCGTAACTTTTGATGCTTTAGCAATTTCCCAAACATCATCCCCTCTATATAATACATCTGTACTTACATTATGGTATTTTTCTAAAACAGAGGCTTGTATATCATATAAGAATTTAGGATAAATAAAGTGCTTTGAAATGCTCTCTGGTATGTTTTTATCTAAATCCATAAATAAATTTGGATATATATTTCTATATGCCATTACAATTGGATCTGATTTATCTGTAATATAGAAATTCATTGTACCATCATAAGCATCTATTATTACTTTTACTGAATTTCTAATATAGTTTATTTGTTCTTTTATTCCATCATGTTCAATTATAGTATGTTGAGAATATGGATATTTATTTGTTACAGTATATCCATCTAATACCCACACCAATCTACCTTCATCTGTAATTACAAGATATGGATCTTCATCGTAAATTAAATCAGGTAAAATAGTTTTTGCTCTTGATATAATATTCCTATTTATTAATATTTTACTATCTTTATTCATGTTGCTTGCAAATGCTAAATTTATATCTTTTTCTTTTATTGCAAGTATCATTTTATCTAAAAAATTTAAATTTAAACCTGCTTTTCCATTATATGTATATTCTGCATTTTGCGATGTCGTTGTTGGATAATCAAATTCAGCTTTATTGTCAGTATTTGTTACTATTGTACTATTAGTTTCTAATCCAAAATAGATTCTAGGTTGTGTAATTTTAATTGATTCATCTGTGTTTTGAAAATCCTTCTGGATATATTTTATATTTCCTGATTCATCTGTTGCAGTTGCTGATGTAATAACTGCTCCATATCCATGAGTGTATTCATACGTTTTATTATTATACGTTCTATCTCCACTACTTACAATTTCCCTTGGTGCTACATACACTAATTCTTCCTTACCATTTACATTATATTTTCCAATATTTGTATTATGGTAAGTATAGTATCCTGTATTAGTTTGAGTTACCCCTATTGTTTTTAAAGTAACATCTTGACTAATCATAGCAATTTCGTCTATCACTTTAGAATTTGCTTCAATTTCTTCTAAATCCGATACATCTGAATTATTTGAAATATCCACTTCATCTATTTTTATTCCATATGCTTGTTTTGTATTTTCAATATTATATGCTATATATTGTTTTTCTTTATCTAACTCATTTGTATTAATATAAATAAATTTAAAACCTACCATCACTACAAATAGTCCAACTAAATATCCTGGTATAATTAAAATAGATGAAATTATTTTTTTATTATTCTTTTCTTTTGCTGCATTTATTGCTCTATATACAACCAAAACTATAACTAAAGCAAAAATTCTATATCCCCATAATTTTATAGTAACATCTGTAATTCCTGCTCCATAAATTACTGTTGAAGCTTCATCCTTTAGTATTAAAAATTTATCATTTAACATACCTTGTGTTGTAATTAGAATGTACCCTGCTATTCCAACTGAGAGTAGCATTAATGCTGTTATAAGTTGCTTAAACATTTTACTCTTTTTTAGTGTTTGACCATTAATGCCGTCAAAATATATGTTGAACACAACAATATAATAAATCGTACTGTAAATAGCACTTGCTATTACAAGCCCAATAAAATATATAATTAACATTTGTATAAACGGTTGATCAAATATGTAAAAACCTAAATCAGCTCCAAATACTGGATCATTCATTCCAAACCACGCTTTGTTAACATATAGTGCTACTGTTTCTTTAATTATATTTGTTATTATTATGCTACTTATAATTGACACTATAAATGCTATAGATTTACTTGGAAGTTTAGGCATCTCCTTTTTTTCTTCGTCAAAAAATACTTTTAGTCCTTTTTTTATACCTCTATTTATAAATGTTATAAACAGAAAAAGAAAAATGAAATTTATTCCCATTATGGTGTATCGAATTTTTAAATCTTCTGTAAATACTTCTTTAAAATTTTCTCCTATTTCTATAGTTTCTAGATAATTTCCTCTATAAGAAACATAAGCAAAAATTGTTACTAAAACTGCAAAAATAAGAACTAATATAACTCTTGTTTTTATTTTTTTATCCTTTTTTTGTGTCGATTGTATTGTTCCTTCTTTTTTTTCTTGTTCCTCTTGCATAAATTCCTCCTTTTATAATATTGCTTTTATAAAATCTTCTGAATTAAATATTTCCATATCGTCAATTTGTTCTCCAACACCAATAAATTTTACCGGTATCTTGTTTTCATCAACTATTCCTAGAACAACCCCACCTTTTGCTGTGCCATCTAACTTTGTTAGTACAATTCCAGTAATTGGCGTTGTTTCTTTGAAGGCTTTTACTTGTGAAATTGCATTTTGACCTGTTGTTGCATCAAGAACTAACAATACCTCTTTCGAACATTCTGGAATTTCTTTGTCTATTACTCTTTGTATTTTTGCCAGTTCATCCATCAAATATTTCTTATTATGCAATCTTCCTGCTGTATCACAAATTAAAATATCTGCTTCTTTTTCTTTTGCTATTTTAATCGCTTCATATACAACAGATGCTGGATCTGCACCCTCTTCTTTTTTTACAATATCACACTGTGCTCTTTTAGACCAAATCTCTAATTGTTCAACAGCTGCTGCCCTAAAAGTATCTGCTGCTGCAATTACAATTTTCTTTCCATCTTTTTTTAGTCTGTTTGCAATTTTACCTATCGAGGTAGTTTTTCCAACTCCATTTACACCTACAACTAAAATTACAGATAATTTTGTATCTAAATGCAAACTATTATCCATATCAAAAATATTTTGCATTTCCTCTCGTAATGCTCCTTTTACATCTTCTACATCTTTTATATTTTCTCTTTTTATCCTTTGACGTAACTTAGAAATAATTTCAACAGATGTATCCATTCCAACATCAGACATAATTAATATCTCTTCTAATTCTTCTAATAACTCTTCATCAACTTTACGAAATACACTAAATGCATTGTTTATTTTCTCGTCGAAAGATGTTTTTGTTTTGCTCAGTCCTTGTTTTAATTTATCGAAAAACCCCACAAAAATTCCTCACTTTCAAAATTCATTTGTTAATTAATTTATATATCATATTTTTCTTTTCTTTTCAAGTGTTCATAAGAATTTTTTCAGTTATTCGTACTTAAAAATCCTGTGGCTAATTATAACCACAGGACCGAAAGTTTGTTATATCTTTTATTGATTATTGATAATTTCTTCCATTATTAATTCCATATT
>CANQZT010000040.1 GCA_947628335.1 uncultured Clostridia bacterium
AAGAAATATAGAGAATTACGCAATCTAACACAAAGAGATTTATCTAACAAGATTGCCTTGTTAGGAATAGATATATACCATTCTGACATATCTCAAATTGAAAATCAAAAATTATTATTAAAAGATTTTGAAATAATCGCATTTTGCAAAGCTTTAGGCGTTACTTATAATCAATTATTTGAAGATACCGATAACATTTTCGATTAATTATTATTATTTTACAATTACTTTTTAAAATTATACTTTTTAATGCTTTTTTCGTCAAATGTATTTAAAGAATATGAAAACTCATATTCTTTTTTGTTTTACCTATTCCCTATCTTATCACATTTTTTTATATTATTCAATGTTTTGTTTGCTTTTTGGCATTTTACTAATATATGTTTGTTCTCATTTCGCCATATTTCTTATATTATTTGTATATTAAGGGGGTTAGTGGTGTTATGAATAAAAATGAAATATTAGAAGAAATCGGTCATAATATCCAATTAGCTAGAATGAAAAAGGGCTTAACACAAGAACAACTTGCAGAAAAATGCAATGTTTCTATGCAATACATTGGTACAATAGAGCGTGGCAAAGCACCTGGTAGTATATTATTGCTTATAGATATTTGTAATGTGTTGGATATTTCTCCAAATTACATTTTTAATAAACTTATCAAAAATAATAATGATTCTGTTGATATTCTTCCAGCTGAATTAAATGTAGAATATTTGAAATTAAAATCTGACAATAAAGAATTTGTTAATCAAACTATAAAACATTTATATTCTATGCAAAATAAGAGATAAAATAGTTTAAGATGTGTCGTAAAACACATCTTATTTTTGTTTATTTAAAATTCACAACTTCCATAAGTTCTAGGATATGGAATAACATCTCTTATGTTTTTAATTCCAGTAATATACATCAAAAGTCTTTCAAAACCAATTCCAAAACCTGATCTTTCACAAGTTCCATATTTTCTTAATTTAAGATACCATTCGTAGTCTTCTATTTTCATATCAAGTTCTTTCATTCTTTCTAACAGTTTTCCGTAATCATCTTCCCTTTGACTCATTCCAAAAGTTTCTCCAATGCCTGGCAATTCCATATCTGCTGAAGCCACTGTTCCGTCATCCATCTGTTTCATATAAAAACTTTTCAATTCTTTTTTCCACATTGTAATAAATATTGGACATCCAAAATATTCAGTTAAATATTTTTCATGTTCTTTAGCAATATCAGATCCATATTCTGGTTTAAATTCCCAATCTCGTCCACTCTTTTGAAGAATATCAACACATTCTTTATATGTTACTCTTTTAAACTCTTGTTTGATTGTTCTTTCTAATTTTTTTATCAAACCTTGTTCTTCATATTTATCTAAATATTCTAATTCCTCTTTGCAATGTTCCAAAGCATATTTAATAACAAATTTTAATACATCTTCTGCTATATCCATTATTCTATCTAAATCGCAAAATGCAACTTCTGGCTCAATTTGCCAAAATTCTGCTGCATGATATGGAGTACATGAATGATCTGCTCTAAATGTTGGTCCAAATGTATACACCTTTGAAAATGCTTGTGCAAATGTTTCTGCTTCAAATTGTGTTGATACTGATAACCCTACTTTTTTCTTGAAAAATTCATCTGAATAGTCTAACTTTCCTTCTTCTGCAATTTTGTCTAATTCCTGTGTTGTAACTTGAAACATTTCTCCGGCCCCTTCGCAATCACTTGCAGTAAAAATTGGTGCTTGTAAATATATAAAACCGTGTGATTGAAAATACTCATGTATAGCCATTGATACTACACTTCTTACACGAAATACTGCTTGAAATAATGTCGTTCTCGGTCTCAAATATGCCTGTTCTCTTAAAAATTCTTTTGTATGCATTTTTGGTTGGATTGGGTAATCTTCATCACAATCTCCTATAACTTTTATTTCTGTTGCTTTTAATTCTATTTGTTCTTCTCTAATTTGCAATATTCCTTTTACGTAAATAGCAGAACCAAAATGTATTTTTTGAATCCTATCAAAATCTGATAACTCTGTATCATATACAACTTGTAATTTTTTAAAACAAGTTCCATCAGAAATATCTATAAACCCAATTTCTTTTTGTTTCCTATGCTTTCTTATCCAGCCTTTTACAACTATTTCTTTATCTAAATATTTTTTATCTAAATCATAAATTTCTTTTATTTCCATAATACAATTCCCCCTTTTATAATATTTGCATTTCTTTTAGTTCAAGTTCAGTTTTTTCTTCCCATGAAGACGCTTGAACCTCTGCAATATGCTCTTTTTCAAGTATTAACATTAATACTCTGGATTGACCAATTCCGCCACCTATTGTATACGGCAATTCTTTTTTTAATATCTTTTGATGATATGGAAATTCAAGCCTATCCATACATTTAGATTTTTCTAATTGCTCTTTTAAAGATGTTTCATCAACTCTTATTCCCATTGAAGATATCTCTATTGTTTTATCAATTACTTTGTCGTAAATTAGTAAATCTCCATCTAATTTCCAATCGTCATAATCTGGACTTCTTTTATCATGAAAAATTCCAGATTTTAATTTGTCACCAATTCCTATTATAAATACTGCCTTCTTTTCTTTTCCAATTAATTGTTCTCTTTCTGTAGGTGTTTTTTCTGGGTACATATCTTCCAATTCTTGACTTGTTATAAAATATATTGTTTTAGGCAAATCAGATGTTAAATAATGATATTTCTTTTTCATGAATATTGACGTTTGTCTAATTGCTTTATAAATACTTCTAACTGTATCTTTTAAATAATCAATTGTTCTATCTTGTTTGTCTATAACTTTTTCCCAATCCCATTGTTCAACATATAAAGAATGAATATCATCTACAAATTCATCTTTTCTAATCGCTTTCATATCTGTATATATTCCTTCATACATTGGCACTCTATATTTACCAAGTGATGATCTTTTCCATTTTGCAAGAGAATGTACTATTTCAAATTTTTCTTCTCCTTTTTTGAAACTTACTGCTTTTTCAACTCCTGTTAATTTATCTTGTAATCCTGTTGATGTTTTTACAAATATTGGACTTTGTACTTTTGTTAGTCCTAATCTCGCCTCTAACTGACTTTCAAAATGTTTTTTACATTCATCAATAGCTTTTAATGTTTCTAAATAACTAATTTCTTTTTTCATTTTAATTCCCTCTTTCTTAATTTAAAAATTTAATAAATTAAGATATTTGTAGGACATATCTATTTTATGTTTTATTATTGTCATTATTATCATTTTCACTTTCCATCTTAAAACCACCTCTCTTTATAATTAAATTTTTATTTTACACTAATTTAATATCTTTAATAACATAAGATTTTCCTCCTTTCGAATACAAAAATACCAGTATCATCCTACAATAAGGACGAATACTGGTATCCGCGGTGCCACCTTATTTATTATTAAAGACACTTATATCTTTTAACTTTAATAATCACTTTTTTTATTCTGCTCTAACAAGCATAGCAATATGATGACGGATTGCTTCCGAACTAGTCTACTAAGCACAAACGCTTTTCGGTAGTCTGCTCAGAGGTGTTCTTTCACTAAACTCTTATAACTACTTCACACTATACGTAGCTCACTGATATAAGTTGTAGAGTTACTTTTCCTCTTCGTAGCATTTATAATAATATAATACCATAAATTTACTATTTTTGTCAATATATTTATGTAAACTTATGCTGTTATAAATCATTATATCTAAATATTTTTTACACATTTTTATTTTTTATGTAATTTTCTTCAAATTCTCTTGCAAGAATATCCATAAAAACATGATCGTAGTATTTTCCATTTAAGAAATATGCCTCTCTTCTTCTTCCATATTCTTTAAACCCTACTTTTTTATAACAAGCTATAGCTCTTTCGTTAAATGCTTTTACTCCAAGATGAATATTATTTAAGTTTAAATAATTAAAACCATAATCTAATAGTAATCTTAAACTTTCAGTTCCATATCCATTATTTCTTTTATTTTCATCTCCTATAAAAATTCCCACTTCTGCACTTCTATTCATTGAATTTATGTTCATAATTCCACAATTTCCTATTAGTTCATCATTTTCTAAATCTACAATTGCAAAATTAAAATCATTATTTTTTAAAGTATTTTCAAGCCATTCTCTTTCAGATTCTACCGTCATAATACTACTACTTTTCCCAATACCATCTGTTGTTTTAAAATCACAAAACCACTCCACATATTTTTCTGCGTCTTCAACACTTACTGGAGATAAATATATTCTATCTCCTATCAATTTTTTATAATATTTCATTATTATCACCTCTTATTATCTTTTAAAATCATACTAAACATCAATCTCATCTTTGCTTGGTTCTTCCCAATTATCTAATAATTTTTTCTTAAGACCTTCTGTTACATAAAAGTCTGTTTTATTCATACCTGCATTTATATTATTATTTCTTTCTTCAATATTCTTTTCCCATGATATATCATCAATATTTATATAATGCCATTCTACATTTATTTTTTCATTTTTAAAATATTCGGTTACATATCCTCTATTATACTTTTTCCAGAATCCCCAATCTAAAATAACATTACAGCCTATTTTAATAAGTTCTACTGCTTTTCTTAATAAATATTCATTAGCTCTATTAGCTAAATCTGTATATTTATCTCCTTGTTCATTATCGAACATAGCATAAGTAAGTTCATCAGTATTTAAAATAATTGCATTTTCTTTTTCTTTTATTTGATTAGCATAATATGACTTTCCACTAGCAATTTTGCCACAAATAGCAATTAGTTTTCCATTTTGTTTTTCTTGACTCTCCTCTTTATACACATAGTTATCATCATAAATATCTCCAAAAGATTCAACCCATAATGGTATATAACAACTTCTATTTGCAACTGCTTGTGAGCCAATATTTGTAGAAGAAGCACACCATATTGGAACAATACCTTTTTCTAAAATTTTCATTGTTAAATTTTTTGTTAATATTGTTGCAAGTCCATCTTTTCTATACTCTGGCAATACCTCAATTCCAACTTCCCATATATCATCAGTTCTTTTATCTGCTCCAGCAACCCCTATAATTTTTCCATTACAATATGCACAATATGCTATATTAGAAATACAATTTCCGTTTTCATCAAACGTAATTGCATTTTCAAAGCCACTAGATAATTCTATTTGCTCTGTATTTCCATCAAATAATTTAAACTCATAATTTAGTAATTCTTCTTGTTTTTCTAACCTAGTTAAATCTGGTATGAAATATATTGATTGACCATATACATAAGGAAATTCAAAGATTTCATATACATTCTTTCCTGTCAATTTTTCTTTTACTATTTTATATAAATTTTCTGATGAAGATACTAAAACTAAATCATAAAATAGTAATATTTTTAGTTTGTTTTCTTCGTTATTTTTTATAATATTTAGCCCAGTTTTATCTAATTCTTCAATAGCACAATTATAATTTTGAGATATGTATTGTTTTACTTTTTCTATAATATTTTCTTTATTCATTTTTTCACCTACTACAATTTTTTATAAAATATTATTTCTAAAGGTTCTCCTGGCAATGTTAAAGCACCGCTATCAATATAATTATGCTTTCTATAAAAGAATTGAGCTTGTTCGTTTGATTGTGTAGATGTCAAAACTGCTTCAAATCCTTGCTTTTTCATTTCATCTTCCCAATACTTAATTAACTTACTACCATTACCTTTTCCCCTTTCATCATCTAAAAAATAAAGCATATTCATAAATGGTGTATTGTCCCAAAATAAATTGTATCTTAACCAACCTATGAATTTATCGTTTTCATACATAACAATTATTCTGTTTAAGTTAATTGCATTTACTAATTCATCTTTTGATATATGTTTATCATATTTACTTAATATATCTAAATCATTTATATTAGCATATCTAATCATAATTTATCACTCCAATTATTATTTTACTGTATTTCTAACAATAACATTATTATTTGCTATATCTGTTAAACTTTCTATAAGCATTCTCTCCATTTCATTAACTGCATCAACTGAATTGTAAGCATTATGTGGTGTTATTATTATCTTATCATTTGGTAAATCTAATAATCTATCACTACACTCTTTTGAAATAGGTTCTTCAAAAAATCCGTCCATAGCAACTGCTTGAATTTTATCATTCATAATAGCCTCATATAAATCTTCTTTGTTTATAAGCTCTTGTCTTGCTGTATTTACAATAATAGCATTATCTTTGACCACCTCAAAACATTTTTTGTTTATTAGATTTTTTGTTTCTTCTGTATATGTAGCATTTATAGAAATAATATCTGCATTTCTAAATACTTCTTCAAGTGAAACCATTTTTGTATTATACTTTCTATTGATATTTTCTTTTTCTGTTCTTGAATTATAGATTAACTTCATACCAAAACCATCACAAAGAATTTTGGCTACATGTGTACCTATTGCTCCCATTCCTATTATTCCTAAAGTTTTATTTCTTAGGTCAAATGTTTTATATTTGCTCCATTCTCTATTTTTTACCTGTTCATTACTAAAAGATATTTTCTTAACAATATCTAATAATAGTGCAACTGTGTATTCTGCAACACTTTTAGAATTAGCACTAGGTGTATATGAAACTGGTATATTATATTCAGTAGCAGTATCTACATCTATATACTTTTGATAACCTGTTCCCATAAATGAAATTAGTTTTAAATGTGTATTATTTTCAATTACATTTCTAGTACATATTTCATCTCCACCATTTATATAACAATCAACTTTTTTTAATTCTTGTGTCAATTCTTCTTCACTAAAATTAGTTCTTCCATTTATTACTTCTATTCCTATACTCTTTAACTCATTTATTTTCTTATCATCAAAAGTACAACCTGTAAATAATACCTTCATATTTATTCTCCTCTTTGTTCTTTCTCTAATTTCTTCCAATTATAAAATCCGTAACTATCATTTATAAAATTTATTATAGGATTACATACCATAGGTAATAAAATCAAATTACCACTTATTACTGGAATTCCCCATAATACCATTAAAATAATGTCATTTATCATATAAAAACTAAAACTAAATCTACTTCTTCTAATTTGTAAATATATCGCAAATAGACTTGCTAAAACTGATATTGTTGAAACAACAAGTTCATTAGTATTAAATGCTTTTAATAAATAATAAATTCCAACAAATACAGCAACAAAAACTATTGCAACAATTATCCATTCTTTTTTGCTGATTTTATTAACTTCTACTGAATCAGTTTCTTTGTTTTTATGTCTAAACCAACTTACAATTCCAATTATATACATTGGAAACATCATAAATAGGTATATAATTACTTCTCCATAAAATTTATTATTGAAAGATACTATGGAATATAATATTGTTATTGCTATTCCGAATACCTGACCTAGATTTTTACCTTTAGCAAGTAATAACGCTGTCATTATTCCGTACTATTGAGCAAATTGTTGTTAAAATATCTGATTTAAAAATAATACCAACTGCAGAAACTAATATAATACTTCCAAATAGTAATATCTTTTCTAATTTTGACCACGATTTTAGCATAATATTTCCAACCTTTTCTTTATAATACTTCTTTTATAAATTTTATTGTTACATCCACTGCTTTTTCTATTGCTTCTTTTGAATTTTGAAAAGTGTGCTCTCCATTTTCAATAAGTTCAAATTTTGAATTATTACACATCTCTGAAACCTCTTTTGATAATTTATATGGAACTGCACTATCTATTTCTCCATGTACAAATAGTTTTGGTAAATTACATTTTTGTAATTCTTCGTAAGGTTTATACATATCTACTTCATTGAATAATTGCAATCCAAATTTAAACTCTTTTCCACTATTCATACTTTTTGAAATATAGAATCCGTTATTTTCAGCAATTTTTTTATTTTCTTCTGTAAATAAGTTCCCATATTTGATATAGTCATAATTAAGAGCTCCATACCACAATACAATTCCATTTATACTATCAAATTCGTTATATGGAAATAATGAAACAATACTTGCTCCAAAACTTCCACCTAATAATATAAATTCTTTATAACCTTTTTCTTTTAACATATTAATAGTATTCTTTAGATCTGAAATTTCTTTAGAAATTGTCATTTCAAAATCTTTTCCACTACTCTCTCCATGCCCATTAAAGTCAAATCTGAAAGAACTATATCCTTCTTCATATAATTTCTCTGCTAAATATGTAAAACTTCCACATTCTTCTTTATTTCCTCTAATTCCGTGACACATTATAACAATTTTATCGTTATTAGATTCATTAAGTATTCCACATAACTTAATATTATTATCACTATCATAAAATATTTTTTCTTCCATAATTTCATTCTTTCTTAAAAATACAATTTCTATAAAATTTATTGATTTATTTCATCGTTAATTGATTCTAAATATTCCCATAATTCATCATGGGGTACATGATCATGTGCTCCACTTGGTACTATAACATAAGCTTCATCTGGATTGTTATTAAGAATTATTTGCCAAACTTCTTTCTCATTAGTTTTCCAATATATAATACCTTTTTCAAAATGTATTTCACCTTTAAAATTTTTATTTTTCATTCTATCAATTAATTCCATTTCATCATTTGGAATATATAAATCTTCTTTCATATTCATCTTCCCCTTTAAAATTTATTTATAATCTTATATGTTTCTCAATAACATCTAATTTTTCTCCGTCAAATTCTACAATGAAATATACTCCGTCTGGTATTCCATCATTGTTTATATTCTCTGTCATAGATCCTACTACATAATAAGGTATTCCATCTTCAACTATTTTCTTTGTCCAATGTTGATGCCCTGAAAATACTGCTAATAAATTCTTATCGCTCTTTAATATTTCTTTTAACTCTTTTCTATTTCCCAATAATGCTGTTTCAGGGCAACTTTCAAACCACCAATTACCTTTCATCTCATCTTCAGCAACTCCGAAATGAACACATACTATACTTGGTAAATTATTCTTTTCTAAATCGCTTTTAAGCCATTTTAAATCTTCATCTGATATAAATTGTGTCTTAAATATTCCACCTTCTGCAGTTCCCATTTCATTATTTACAAAAGTTCCTAAAATAACTATGTGCATACCAGCTATATCAAAAGAAAATGTTGAATGATTATACCCCATTATTTGCTCTACTTCTTTTCTTGATGACATAGAACGTAAATCGTGATTTCCTATGCAAGAATAAAATGGTACATTTATCTTTTGAAATTTATCCCAAATATAGTTTAAATTTATTATATCTTTGTCATGGTCATTAAAATCTTCTACTAAATCACCTAGATTTAATGCTAAATCTGGTTTTAAGTTATTATTTATTTCATCTGTTATTTTTTCTAACAATGGCTCTGCATATTCCATTAACTTTCTTTCTATTTTAGAACCATTATTTATTGGTTTTTCAGGTGCATAATGCAAGTCTGAAAATATAACTATTCTGCTTTTACTCATACTTTATCCCTCACTTATAAAAATTACAACATTATTTCGTTCATTATATCATACATTTTATTATTTGCAACCCCTCTAACCAACGTAATAATAAGCCTTGTAGGCCATAAATAGCATAAAAATACTAGAAATTTAATTCTAGTATTTTTATTAAATCTTTTATTTAGTTGCCACTATTCCATACAATACTCTTTCAAGCAATATTCCTCTTTCAGTTTTAAATCTTTTTACATATTCGTTGAACAAATTGGAATCTATTGACTTTAAGTGTTCTTCAAATGAATCTTCTATTTCTGAAAAATCGTCTAGTATTGGAACTTTTAATAATAAAGCCATTAGGTCTTTTTCTGTTTTGTAATATTCATTTATTCTTAGTTCAACTTTTTCAACTTTTGAGAATCCTGCATTAACCAAATCTTCATAATCCCTTTCAGACAATGCCTTCTTGTCTTTATACGCCTGACCTTTTCCAAATAATTTCTTCAATTCCCAACAATCTTTTTGATCTACTCCTTCAATTACTAATTTGCCACCTTTAGTTAAACAATCATATATTTGATTAGCATTTATAACTGTGTGTCTTGCAGAAACCAAATCAAATAGTTCTCCAGGAAATTTCATTTCTAAATTGTCCATTACACCGAATTTTACGTTTTTCTCAGAATATTTCTTTGCGTTTTCTTTAGCAGTGTAAATCATTTCTTTTGAAAAATCTGTTGCAACCAACATTCCTACTTTAGGATATTTTCTTAAAACTTTCTCTCCTCCACCTGTTCCAATGTCTAAACATAATGATCTTTCATCTGTGTTTGCTCTTATTTGTTCAAAATAATTCCAATCTGTCAAAACTTCTTCCTCATAGTTTATTTGACTGAAATCCCAATTTGCTACTTTTGAATAGTATTCTAATTCATTTTCTTTCATTATTTTATTTCTCCTATCTTTATTTAATAATTTGGTTGTAAACAAAAAGAACCTCCCTTCTATGAACATCAGCAAAAACAACCATAAAATTTTGCTATGGTTTATATTTTTGCCATTCATAAAGAAAGATTCTCAACATTCTTTATTATTCAAACTATTTCTAGTTATCAGTTTCTTTGATAGTATCACGCGAATGGTCGAATTGAAATACTA
>CANQZT010000041.1 GCA_947628335.1 uncultured Clostridia bacterium
TTATTTATTGCTTATATGAATATTACTAACATCAACATTTAATTCCCTTGAAATTATATTTTGGATTTGTGCAATTTGTTCTTGATTTAATGTATCCGCTTTTATAACTACACTAACACTCGTATCATTTACAAAAATTACAGAATTTGCAAATCCCTTTGTTGAAATTAAATTTTCAGCTATCATAATGGCATTTTTCGTTTGATTTATTTTTGTTATTTCTTGTTCTGATATAGCCTTTTGTTCTTGTGAAATACTTGTGCTTTCCAATAGTTTTTGATATGTCTCTATCATTTGTGAATACATTTTATCCCTTTCTAGTTTTGATGTATCAAAATAATCATCTGTTTCAGAATTTGTTTCTACTGTTACTTCATTTTTGGGTTCTTCATTTTCAACTAATGCACTAGCAATCGTATTGTTTATAGCATTTCTATCATTTTCATCTAATACATCTCCATTTACCAAAGTTGCATCACCTATTGCAGCATATTGATTGCCCTCTACCACATTTGTCCCTGTTGCTATTACATTACTATCTGCTGTATAATTCAAATATCCTGCTGTTATCAGCATTAATGCAATTACTAAAATTGCTAATTGATTTTTCTTTATAATTTTCATTGTATTTTCCTCCTAAAATATATTTATTCTTTTTTCATTTCAAAAACTTGAATTTTATGTGTTGGAAGTCCAGTAACCGCTTCTACAGCCTGCACAATATTGTTTTTCACAGTTCCATTGTTTGCACCAACAGCAGTTATTATAGCCCCTTCAATTTTAGGCTGAATTATTTTTTGTGTTACAGGTACTTTTTCGCCATTTTCTTCTTTATAAACAATATCTTTTTCCGTATCATTTTGTGTGGTTGTTCTTGTACCTCCTCCAGAATCTGTTTCTTCTATTAAACTGTTTTTGCTGTTTTCACTGTACATCGCAACAACTTCACTACTTTCTGAATATGAAATTAAAACTTTTACATTTCCTACCCCCTCTATATTTGATAGTATATTTTCTAAATTTTTTTCCATTGAATTATCTTTAGTATCCTCTTTTGATGTTTCCTGCAAATCTGCTAACTGCTTACCTGTATCATAATTTATATTTTCATCTTCATTTTTCTTTTTGTCTCCATTCCATATTGTATTGATTGCCATTACTGTAACAATTAATACTACAATTAATACAACAATATTTTCTATTTTCTTTTTACTTGTCTGCTCTTTTTCCTTTGAAACTAATGCCTGAATTTTATCCTTTAACATCTTACTCCCTCCTCTTTTGTTTACTCTTTCTTATTCATTTACTTTTATATTTTTCTTATTCAACTCATACACCCCCGATAAATATTCTTTTATTTCTTCTTTTTCATCATCACTTAAATCATCTTTAACTACATTTGCTTCATTAATTGTATTTCCAATCGATACTTTTTCTATTTTACTTACTTCTATCTTGTTATTCTCATTTGTCGCATCTTTTTCTTTCTTACACAAACTTAATCTAATTTCTTCTACCTTTCCATAATTATCCTCATCTTCTTGTTCAATCTCTATATAAATTGTATTTATCTCATATCCCTTTTCTTCCATTTTACTTTTCATATCTTCTTTTAAATTCGATTTATATATCTCTTCTACGGATTGATTATTACTACTTGACAAATCCTGTGATATAGCTTGATATTCCTCTTCACTGTCAAAATATTTTTCATAGTCTATATCACCTATATCAAAATTTGTAATTTTACTTAATATTGGTGATAAAATTGTAAATAAAATATATACACCAATTACTGCTTTTATATATTTTTTACTATTTCCATTGGGAAGTATCATTTCAATAATTCCTGCAATCACAACTGCCACAATAATTTGTTCTGCCCAATTGCTCATCCATTCAATCAATTTACATCACAACCTATCTATACATAAGTCCACTATTGGATATTTTTACTACAAGCGTAATACCTATTATTAACATAACAGATACCGAAATAAGCATTGCAAGCAATATCTTAAACGTGTCTCCAATTTGTGATAATAACGAAATAATTTTTTCATCAGCAATTGGTTCACAAATAGCTGATGCTATATAATATGTTATCATCAAAATAGTTAGCTTAATAATAGGTACTATGCATATTCCAATTACTACAATAACTCCCACCAATCCAACAGCATTTTTCAAAATATTACTACATCCAATTACTGTATCTACTGCATCCCCTAATATTTTTCCAACTACTGGTATAAAATTTGAAACTGCAGCTTTGGCAGTTTTAGCAGTAATTCCATCCACACTACTTGTAAGCGTTCCTTCCAAAGAAAGAATTCCTACAAACAATGTTAAAGTAATTCCTAAAATCCATATAGTACTACTTTTAAAATACTTTGATAATTTATTTATTTGAATCCTATTAGATATCTTAGATATAATACCAAGTGCTGTTCCAATTAAAATTAATGGCAACAAAAAATTACTTATTATATTTCCTATAAATGTAATTAAAAACAATAATATTGGCTGTATAACACTTGCTGATGTTATGCTACCTGTTGTCATCATTAATGTAATCAAAATTGGTATTAATGTATGTGAAAATCCTACTAAATTTTGTATTGTGTCTCGTGCTAAGTTTATGATATCTGAGAAATTACTCATAACAAGAGTAACTATTAATATATACTGAACATAATATGTCATTTGTGAAACGCTTTTATTTTCTAAGTTTTCACTAATACTTTTTAAAATACTATGTATAACAATAATTACAACAATACTCCCGTACTATTTGCAAGGTCTGTCTTATTTCTTTTCCAAATAAATTTAATATTTTATTCAATAATGTTTTATTATCTATCTGCCCTTTAATTGCATCATTCATCAAATCATTTGCATTTACATCAGAAAATGCATCTTTTGTGTAATTATTCGCCTCTTCTACAAACCATTTTATATTCAAACTTTCTTGCTGATTTTGCAATATTTCTTCTTGCGTTGCAACCGAATTATTACAAAAACAAGTAAATAAAAAAAACACCACAAATATCTTTATTATTTTTCTCTTTTGCATTTATATATGTCCTTTCTTATGTTATGGCAATACTTTTATTAATGTCTCTAATAATGCCGAGATAATTGGAATAGAAATTGCAACAATTATTACTTTTCCTCCTATATCGACCTTATTTGCAATAGCTGTTTCTCCTGCATCTTTACAAACACTTACTGCAAATTCTGTTAAAAATGATATTCCTGTAATTTTAATTAGTATACTTAAAAATTCTCCATTTATCTGTGTTTTGCTTGAAATATTACTTAATAAATTAATTATTCCTTCTAACTTTCCAAAACTTAAAAATAAAATAATTGCTCCACCTAAAATAGATGCATACATAGCAAACTCTGGCTTGTACTGTTTTAATATAATAACAACAATTAATGTAATAAAAGCAATTCCAACTATTTTTATAATATCCATACTTACCTCTTTATAAATTAAATAATGTTCTAACAGTGTCAAATAACACACTTATTTCCTTTATTACCATAGTAAGCACAATAACAAGCCCTGCAAGTGTTGTCATCATTGCTTGGTCTTCTCTTCCTGCTCGTACTAATACTTGGTGCAAAACTGCTACTAAAATACCTATCGCAGCTATTTTAAATAGTAAATTAATATCCATACCTTTCTCCTTTGTTATATAAGAACTATCATTATAGCAAGTCCTGAAACTATACCGTAATGTTTTATACAGTTTTTCATTTTTTTGGCATTCTTGTTCTGCCTTATCAATTTGTGTATCAATAAATTTTTCAGTTAATTCAATTTGACTTAACTGACCTTGCAAATCTGTTTTTCCAAGTAATTTTCCGAAGACCTTTCAATACATCTAAATCTTCCTTATTCATGCTTGTATTTGATGCACTAATAGCATTGTCCCATGATTTACTTGCTGTATCATTTTTCATATTGTTACTTGCACATAAAAATATTTCTCCAATATTATGCTTAAGACCTTTTGACATTTCTCCAAAAATATCTGGTACTGGTTCATAAGTAAATTTTATTTTAGTTTTAAATATACTTAATGCTCTTTTTATTTCCTTTAATTCAACAACTCTATCTTTATACTTTTTTGTTATAATTAATCCGTAAATAACTACAAAGTATTACAATTGAACATAAACTTATCCATTTAATAATTATCATTTGTTTTTCCTCATTCTATATTTATATCTATATAATTATATTCAGCTTGTACTACTTTTAGAACTTTTTTAAGCTAATATATATTCTAAATTTATTTTATTTAAGTTATATACCTTATCAATTTCTCCTTTTCTATATTCATCAAGAAAAATTAATCGCTCGAAAATGTGTGCATTAATTAATTTTGAAATTTCAGGATTCAATTTTATATCCTCCATATTTTTTCCATGAACTGTAAAAATTCCTTTAATACCACAACATACAGCATAATTTATAGCTTCTACGTCTTTTCTATTTCCTATTTCATCAGCAACAATTACTTTTGGTGCCATAGAACGTATCATCATTTGCATACCTAACCACTTAGGTACATTATCTAATACATCAGTCCTTACTCCTACATCATTTTGTGGAATTCCTTTATACATAGATGCAATCTCACCTCTTTCGTCTACTACTCCAACCGTTATTCCTTTATATTTTATTTGTTCCATTCCGTTACTTATTTTTCTGACTAAATCTCTTAACATAGTAGTTTTTCCGTACTCCTGGAGGTGAAATAATTAATGTATTATAAATTGTATTTTCTTCTACATTTAATACATATTTTAATATTCTATTACTTGAACCTATAATTTGTTTTGCAATTCTAAAATTTAAACTAGAAATATATGTAATATTTGTTATTTTATCTTCATTCATAACAACATTTCCAGTAATTCCCACACGATGTCCTCCTTTTAGTGTAATATATCCATTACATATTTGTGTTTGATATGAGTAAATTGAGTTGTTACATATATGTTGTAGAGTTTCTAATACTTCTTCAACTGTAATTATCACTGTATCTAATACTTGTTCTTTATTAGTATATTTTAATATTATTGGCTTAGATGCTCTTACTCTAATTTCTTCTAACAAATTCATTTCCTCTGATTTTTGATTTTGTTCTATCTTTTTGTTTATTTCATTTGCTATCCTTCTAGGAAAATATAATAATATCTCATTTATATTTAACAATGTTTGGCCTCCTAAAACACTCAAATACCCCAAAAACCTTATTGTCTTTAACAAAGAACAAAAGCGGACATTATTAACATTTTTACTATTTAAAACATTTTAAAGTCCGCGTCTTTGTTCGTCCGCGAAAAATTGTATAGCAATTTTTCTGTGGATTGTTATGTTTTTTCTATAATAGGAAAGTAGAACTTTCCTATTATAGAAAAAGCTATAACATATTAATATATATGCTATAGCTTTTTATTTTAGAACTTTATTTTATAATATATTTTTTATTCTTCCCAATTGTGATATACATTCATAACATCATCTAAGTCATCCAACATATCAATTAATCTTTGCATTTTTTCCGAACCTTTTTCATCTAATGATACATATGTACTTGGAACTTGGCTTATTTCTGCTTCTACAAATTCTAATCCTTCTTTTTCTAATGCTTCACGCACATTTGAAAAATCTTCTGGTGAAGTAGTAACTTCATAACATTCTTCTTCAGAACTAAAGTCTTCTGCTCCTGCTTCTATTGCAATCATCATTAAATCATCTTCTGATTTATCTGTTGATGCTTTATCTATTACTATAACCCCTTTTCTTTCAAATAAGTATGATACGCATCCAGTAGTTCCTAAATTTCCACCGCATTTATCAAAAGCATGTCTTACATCAGATGCAGTTCTATTTCTGTTATCTGTACTTGATTCAACAATAACTGCAACCCCATTTGGGCCATATCCTTCATATACCACTTCTTCATAATTTGCAGAATCTCCTGCACCACTTGCTTTTTTTATTGCATTATTTATAGTGTCATTTGGCATATTGGCTGCTTTACATTTTGCAATAACGTCTTTTAATTTGGAATTTCCTGCTGGATCTGGTCCACCTTGTTTTACTGCTACTAATAATTCTCTTCCTAATTTAGTAAATATTTTTCCCCTTGCTGCATCAGCTTTTCCTTTTTTTGCTTGAATATTGTGCCATTTGCTATGTCCTGACATGACTAATTCCTCCTTTATTTTTTAGTATTTAAGCTACTTTCTGGCTTTTTATATAATATTTTTATTAAACAATTTAAGTTATACAAATAAAATTTGTACTTTTATATAATAACATATTTTTTTATTTTTGTGTAGCCTTTTTCACGGATTTTTATTATTCATACAATTATTTTACACCTTTTTTCTTTATCCATTTTTCTTATATAGTTTACTTTTCTCTTCTAAAAGTTTAAAATCGCAACATCTTTTAGAAAGATTAGACTTTGGATTGTTTGTTTTCTCTCTATATAATTTTATTGCATTTTTCTTGATTTTCTCCATTTTATCATTAATTAAGTCTAATTCGAAGTTTAAAAATGATATGTATAAGGACTTTTCTTTATCACTAGAGAAATCTCTATATTTTTCTATATCTTTATATTTTAATTCCTTAACATTATCATCAGATATAGGAATCATATTATTGAGATTTAAAACACCTATGATTTTGTCATCTTGTTTTATTTTAATAAAATCCATACCCTCTTTTATTTTATAATGTTTTTCTTTTGCTGAAGATATTGGTACATAATAATCAAATTCATTTATACTTATTAATATTCCTATATATGGTTTTAATTTTTTTTCATAATTAATATTTTCTACCTTTGAATCAAAATCTTTCAAATAATTTACATAGTCTTTATTTGCTATATACCATTTTAATTTATCTTTTTTCATTTTTCGCTCCAAACAAAAAAATTAGATGGTAAAGTTTCCCTTACCATCTCTTTTACATCCATTTTTTACTGGAATGGTAAAACCACTTTATATGCCTATTTTTTACTGGAATAGTAAAACCACTTTATATGCCCATTTTTTACTGGAATGGTAAAACCACTTTTATCATAACTGTAACTAAGTTGTTCTGTATTATTATATTCATTATAATATATTTTTATTCTATTTGTCAATCATTTTTTACTTATATTACATTCTTCCTGCTCTATATTTCACATTAATAACAACATTGCAAAACATGCCAATGGCACTGTTATATTATCTGTCCCCCTTATAGAAACTGCCTCTAAAACAGTTAATACTAAACCAATTATAATAGATTTTAATAGCCATAATGGACTAGATATATATGAAAAATATATTGCAAGAATAAAACATGAAACTATAAACATCGCTATAGAACCTGCTATTGATTTTTCTGTATCATATATTTTATATTTTGGACTTTTTATCAACTTTCCAATTACTGCTGCAAGTCCGTCTCCATACGCCATTATGAATATAGATACAAGACCTAATACAGAATTATTAATTATTCCAAATGTTACTATTGACAAAATAAGCAAAGTTATAGCATAATACACAGTACCTAGACCATCTTTTTTATCATCTTTTCTCTCCATCACTTTAATAATTTCTTTTTTATATGATATATAATTTATAATTACAAATGTTGCTGGTACAAATGCTGCAAACCATACGTTATCAAAAAAGTACATTGCAATTAACCACCAGTTACCAAGCATTATATGTATAAATTTTCTACTAGCTTCTTCTCCCTTTTTTTCAAATAATTTTGCTATAAGTATTACCAAAAATATAGTTAAATATGATGCCACTATTCCAATCCAATTCTTCATTTTATTTTTCCTTTTCTATTTTATTTGTTTAACCTAATTTGTCCCCATTTTCAACTTCTTTATCTGGAGTTATTAAAACAACTCCATCTTTACTATATGTCCCTAAAACTAATACCTCTGAAATAAAGTTTGCAATTTGCTTTGGTGGAAAATTTACAACTGCTAATACTTTTTTTCCAAATAATTCTTCTTTTGTATATTTTTTTGTAATTTGAGCAGAAGACTTTTTTATTCCAATTTCTTTTCCAAAATCTATTTCTAACTGATAAGCTGGTTTTTTTGCCTTTTCAAAATTTGAAACATCTATTATAGTACCCACTCTAATATCTAATTTTATAAAGTCGTCAAAACTTGCCATATTTCCCCAACTCCAATTATATAATTTATGCTTCTTTTTTCTTATTATTTGAATATTTCATAATTCCTATAATTCCGAATGATAATACTGCTCCACATATTGCTGTAATTAATTGATTACTTCCCATTGCAATTTGTAGTGCTTGAAATACTTTGCTACCATTAGGAATTATATTTCCCCAAACTAAAATATTAAATCCTAAAAATATTATTGCTACCTTTACTATAATTGCTATTATAGAAGAAATAATATAATTTACCTTTTTTTGCATAAATAATAATTTATATAAATATACAAGTGCAAAATTTCCTAACCAAATAGCTGGTATCATATATACTGTATAAATTGATGCTGTTGCAAATATATATCCATTGCATATAGCAGAAATGCTTGGAACTGTAATAACTGCTACAATGTATTTCCAACCTTTTACATTTACTGCAGATAATATAAGTAAAACATTTACCAGTGTTCCTACTACATACTGAGAATTAGTTGCTATAAAACTTGTAGCTCCAAACAAAGTACCTAGAATTTTAGGTATAATCATTGGTATTAAAAATACACCTAAACAAATCATTATAATTTGTATAATCTCCATCTTCTTTGACATCTCATAAAGCCCTAAATTTAGACAATTTTCATCATTCATTTTTTATTACCTCCTTGTATAACTTTCTCACAATAAATATTATAACATATAAAAAAAAGGATTAAAATAGCTTACAATCATAAAAATTTAAACTATTATTAATCCATATGTATTATTTGCTTAATACTGCTTCTTTTTCTTCTTTTTTGTTTCCATTATTTTGTTGTGATAATTGTTTTTTGAAAATTGCTCTAAAAATTGTTCTTGTTAATGGCTGTATGAAAAATAATTGTGAAAGTAATGCAAATGGAAAATTCAATACAACTTTTTGCAACCAATAAGGAATAAAATTAATAAAAAAGTTGCTTAATGAACCACCATATATTCCAACAGCAATTATTCCATTATACATAATCGTTGCAATAAAGCTCATTAGTGGACACATTATACATACTGTTGCACATATTATTGCTGTTTCTACAATCATTGGATCATTCTTCTTTGGATTAATTGCATTTAGTGCAAATTTTACAGATAATGGACTACCTATAAAAATTTCACACAAATATGCGAGTACAAATTCAATAGGAATATAAATCCATGACTCTTTTATTACATCAACATTAAAACCTCCTGCTTCATATGATGAACAATAAAAAACAAAACATGGAACTGTTATAATAACAGTTATTAGTGCAAACATCATTTTTTGAAATTTAGTTTGTGGCATTTTTTTCTCTCCTTTCATAATTTTATAAGAACCCTATCCACCATCACATTCAAGGATTATGGTTGGATACTCAGGAACCTTTTTTTCTTACAATAGAAAACAAAAAACGACACATGCAAAATCTAATTACATTATAGTATGTACCGTAATCAGATTTACGAGCTTTCGCTCTACATGTGTCGTTTACTATTTGTTTATAAGTTATCTTACCATCTTTTTACTAAAAAATCAATTATTTTTTACAAAATTTGGTGAATAATTTGTTATGTTTATTGCAAAGATTAACATAATATTGTATAATATATTTGTATAACTGTTGATACTTCTCAAAAGGAAGTCATTTTTCCAATACTATTGGAAAAAAATAAAGGAGGACAATATGGTAATAACATTAGAAGATTTTAATCAATTGATGCAAAAATTGGAAAGCATCGAGGAAAAAATTAATGAATTGGAAAAACGGTATACAGCTGAACAGCAAGCCTCAGAAGCCAAAAAAAAAGAAGTAGATTTATCTGATTTTATAACAGATAAATTAAAAGAACTTGGAATCCCTATGAATATAAAAGGATTCCACTATACCAAGCAAGCTTTAATATTGACTTATGACGCTCCTATTTTCTTAGGAGCTGTCTCAAAAGATGTCTATCCTGCTATCGCAAAACATTTTCAAACAACTCCATCGCGAGTTGAACGTGCTATTCGGCATTCCATTGATGTAGTATATGCAAATGGCAATTTTGAACTCTTAAATGAACTTTTTGGATATACAGTATCTAAATCCAAAGGTCGGCCTTCTAATAGTGAATTTCTTGCTACTATATGCGATTACATTAGGAGAAGCTACCGAGCATAATTTTTTCCAAAAGGACTTCACCTAACATTGATGGGTGAGGTTCTTTTTTTCTCCAACATCTTCCCTTTACATATAACTATGTATTCTTTAGTAACACAAACTTCCCTCTACTCATATAATATACAAAAATGAGAAGGGAGTTATTTTTTATGGATTACGAAGTTATGATGAATGGTAACGTCCGA